>DAOVCF010000121.1 GCA_030670165.1 Candidatus Stahliibacteriota bacterium
AGGCTGGATATATCCAGCCTTTACAGATTCTTAATTCCGATCTTTTTTGCCTTATGGCAAAAAAGGAGGATAGGTTTCCGGGGTCCCCGGCCGGTTACGAAGTAACCGGTTGGGGTGTCTATACCCAGCCTCGGAGCTTGACCGCCTCGGCCACACGGGCCACTGACACCAGATAAGCGGCCAGGCGCATGTGCACCTTCTTTTCGGAGTGCATTTTGTAAACGGCGTGGTAGGCCGCAGTCATCCTGGCATCGAGCTGCTTGCGAACCTCTTCCAGTGGCCAGTAGTAGTTGTAGGTGCCTTGAACCTGCTCGAAGTAGGAAACGGTCACGCCGCCTGCATTGGCCAGAAAGTCCGGGATAACGTGGATCCCCTTCTCGTGAAGGATAACGTCGGCCTCCGGGGTGGTAGGTCCGTTCGCCAGCTCGCAGCTGATCGTTGCCTTGATGCGCGGCGCGTTGTCCTTGGTGATTTGATTCTCAAGCGCTGCAGGATAAAGGATGTCCACGTTAAGCTCTAAAAGCTCTTCGTTGGTGATTTGGGTGGCGCCTGGGAAGCCGAGCACGGTGCCAGTCTCCAGCTTGTGCTTGACGATGGCTTTGGGGTCCATGCCGCCTTCCACGTAGATGCCTCCGCGTGAGTCGGATACCCCCACCAGCTTACCGCCTCCGAGGACTTCCTGATGAAGCAGAGCGGCAAACTGGCCGGCGTTACCGAAGCCCTGAATGGCGTAGGTTCCATGGGGATCGATCCCCAGGATTTTGCAGGCCTCACGCACGGTGTAGATGCCTCCGCGTGCGGTTGCGTCGCCCCGACCCTGTGAGCCGCCTATGGGGATAGGCTTGCCGGTTATCACCGCCGGATGGTTGCGGCCAACGATAGTCTCAAACTCGTCCATCATCCACGCCATGATCTGTGGGTTGGTGTAGACGTCGGGAGCCGGGGAGTCGCGATGTTCGCCGAGCTCACGGGCAATCGCACGCATCCATCCGCGGGCCAGACGCTCCTTCTCGCCCTCGGAGAACTCCTTGGGATTACATGTGACGCCGCCCTTACTGCCGCCCAATGGGATGTCAACCACGGCGGTCTTCCAGGTCATCCATGCGGCCAGGGCGCGCACGGTGTCGATGGTTTCTGCAGGGTGCCAGCGAATGCCGCCCTTTGCAGGTCCTCGGGCATCGTTGTGCTGAACCCGGTAGCCGTGGAATACCTTGGTTGAGCCGTCATCCATCTTCACCGGGATGGTGAACTGATACTCGCGGCGCGGCCAGCGAAGAACCTCACGCATCGCCGGTTCAAGGCCCAAAAACTCCGCCGCCTCATCAAACTGTGCCTGTGCTATCTTGAAGGGATTCAGCTCTTCACTCATTAGTTATCCTCCTACTTACAGAGGGTTGGAAGGTTTGTGTTTTATCTTTCGACCTTACGCATCTACTCATGACGAGTAGACGTGAGGTTTCATTAAAATTTCTCCCGCATCATACCTGGAATTCCTTAACCCGCAGCCCCTTTTTGAATACCTCTCCGGACTCCTTTCTACTCGCTTAAAACCTTCAGCTCCACCCGACGGTTCATGTCGCGTCCCAGGATCGTCCGGTTATCTCCTATCGGTGCAAGCTCACCGTAGCCCTTTACTACCAGTCTTCTCTCGCTGATGCCCCTCTTGACCAGGTAGTCTCGTACCGCTTCCGCGCGTTTGCGTGAGAGTGCTCTGTTGGCCTTGGCATCACCTACGCTGTCTGTGTGTCCCTGTATCTCGACGACCATCTTCGGTCGGTCCTTAAGGAAACGCACCACGTCTTCAAGTACGGGCACATAGCGCGGCTCGATCAGCTTCTCACCCGGTTTGAAGTGGAAGATGATCCAGTTTTTGCTCATGTTGATGTTGAGTTCCGTAGTTGAGCCGGCGCCTGCCTCGGCGGTGATCTCGTGATCAAAGTAGCCTCGCGCCTGTGCCTGCAGGGTGTACTTTCCCGCTTCAAGCCCCACGATCTCGTAGCTCCCGCCGCGTGGACCGGTACGAACCACGTCATCTGTCTCGACCACGTAGACGTTTGCAAGGACGCCCGAGCCCTCTTCCGTATCTTTTACAATGCCGTGAATCGTTCCCTTGTCGCGAATGTCCGCAAGGACAAGATCCTTAGTGCTTGTCGAAGAACCTGACGTAACCTTCAGCAGCTGAGGCTTGCTGCGGTATCCTTCCTGGGATGCGACGAGCGTTACCATGCCCGCTGGCACCGCACGCATCTTGTAGAGGCCTCTTTCGTTAGCGGTCGTCTCCTGGGTGTAGCTATCGCTAAAGACCTCGATCCTGGCACCCGACGCAGGATTACCGTCAGGGTAGACTGCCTTACCTGCTATTTCCGTTCCCTTGGGGGCTTTATGGTAAGGCGAGGTGTAGAGATTCAACCCGGCAACCAACCTGGGTGAGTAGCTGGTAGTGGTATCAACGAGGTTCTCAAGACGTGTTACTGCGAGATAGAGCTCCCAGTGATTAAATCCCACCTTGGTGCCGAAGTTCACGTCCCTTCCGTCGTACTCCGCGGCTACAGAAAGCCAATCCTGGTAGTTGAACTCTACTGCTCCGAAAAGCCCGAGCGCCAGTCCGGAGACCGCGTTCTCGTTGAAGATATCGGTGTTGAAGTATTTTGAGATGCGTCCGTAACCCGTGTAGCGGCCTCGACCAACACCTGCGTGGATACGGAAGTAGTTGCAGAACTGTTTTGAGGCCACAGCAAAGGCACTGAACCACTCCTGCTGTTCCCAGTAGATAAATCCTGGTTTGTAGATGATTTTATCCTCCGGATTCCAGTTACCGGAGCCAGGATTCTCGCTAAGTTCGTTGCCTCCTCCAAAGGAGCCTATGTAAGGCACCCATGTTATCTCATGGACACCTACCGCCACGGATGGAGAGTATTTATTCTCCCGCAGCAAGAGAGCGGTAAAGCCAAGAGAGTAGTTTTCAAGACCGTAGGCGGAGAGGGATATCTCCAGGAAGTTCCCTATGCCTGCGCCCAGACAGAGATCAAAATCGTAAGGGGAAGGTATAGAATCGTAGGTGCTTAAAGCAAACGATCCAACCGCCGTCCCTTGAATCACCTTGTGCCGCAGCACGTAGGCGGTCGGGACGTCTATCAATACGGAAGAACGATTGAACTCGGCAAAAAGTGCCAGGGTTAAGCCTAGAAGCCCTACCACTATCTTTTTGCCCATATCGCCTCCTTTCGACTTAGACTTTAGTAAAGTTTACCCGGAAATTACCCCTTTGTCAAGGTAAATAGAGGCGTATCCGGTTGTGTATCGGTGATCGCTTTAAGGCACGGAGGAGTTTTTATCACATCTCCTAATGCGTATCCCTCCTCGCAGCTCAGTAACGTGGATGTAGTCCTTGCGGGTCATGGTATCGGCCCCGTACTCATTTTTAGCTATAAGGGTAACGGTATAGATTCCAGCGGTTTCGTAAATATAACGAAAGGCACCTCCGGGGGCTTCAGAAGTTTTGCATCCGTCCACTAAATCCCATTCGTTCATCGTGTTTCTGATTGACTGGTCATAAAACCAGACTCTCAATGGTATAGAACCAGAAGTCGGGTTTCCCCCAAAATCAGCTATAGGAAGAGGAGGTAGAGTATCGGTTCCACAAAACACGGAATCGGATTGAACAAGCAGGACCGAGTCTTCATCGTAGATCGATAGCCAATACCGGCCCTCAGTAATGGATAGGGTAGAGGTGTAAACATCCTTTCATATGGATGTTTCGAAGTTCCCAGACTTTCGCGACAGCAATCACGCGACACAGTTCTTGACACCGCGCCCCTTTTGCTTAAAATGGAAGATAAAAGAATAAGGAGGCGTCATGCTCAAGCGTAGTTTGGTTCTGGTTCTTTTAGGGGTTGGGGTTGCGGCGGGGTTCCCTGCGATAGGGGGGAGCCGGGGATTTTACAGGGTGATCGATACAAAAACAGACGGCTATGGGATGCTTTCCCTTTCTCTACACAGCACCATACAGAATCAGGAGGTCGGTTCTACCACCTGGTACCAGTTGGCTTTGCACGGCGGTGTGACCTACGCTCCCCTGGACTGGCTGGGGTTTTGGGCATCGCCCACCTACGCGGGTTGGTCCGAGGACTTCAGTTTTACCAACACCCGGACAGGCTTCTACGACACCCGGTTCGGACTTAAGGCAAGTGTTCTGGTAGTTCCTGTGTTCAAGTTCGGCATCATGGGTCTGGGTTCTGTATCCACTTTGGACGATGACTTCGGGCTTCGCGCCGAAGACCCGGGCTTCGGTTACGGCGGCGGCCTACTTTTGGGTTTTGATTTCTCAGACGTCTCGGTTGCCGCTCCTTTTAACCTGGTTTTCAACGGCGGATACCTTACCGGCACCGGTACCAACGTCGAGGATTCACTTGCTCTGGGGGTGGGGCTTGAGCTCCCTGCCAAGACCTACGCGGTTACGCTGGAGGCAACAACGGTACAAGGAATGGATGCACTCTTTGACTTCAACGAAAGCGCGCTTCGCATCACTCCGGGGATCAAGTTCACCTTCCCGTTCGGTGTCGGTCTTGATCTGGGGCTTGACATCAGCTTCGGCAACGCCCCTACCTTCCAGGGCATCTTAGGGATAAACTTCGTATCACCCTTCCTTCGCCCTGCACCACCGCCCGTGGGGGTGATCGCCGGTGCGGTACGCGACGCCGTCACAGAGCAGCCGATTGCCGCACGGGTATCCTTCGCCGATACCACCATCAAGATCCCTGAGGTTGCCACCGATCCGGCTACAGGTGTATTCCAATTCGATAAGGTCCCAGTAGGAGTGGTTACCATCCTAGCCCGGGCAGATGCCTACCGGGAGACGAGTATCCCGATGGTGATTAAGGAAGACGAGACCACCACCCAGGATATCCTTTTGATGCCCAGGCAGACCTACGGTTCCATCACCGGCGTGGTCAAGGATGCAAAGACAGGCCGACCGCTTGCGGATGCCAAGGTTGCGCTCAAAGGACTTGAGCGTCCACCTGTCAAGACGGACGCCAACGGTTTCTACCGTCTTGACTCGGTGCCCACCGGCGTGGCCTCAGTCGAGGTTACAGCAGAAGAGTTCGTGCCTGCAATCAACACGGTTCAGATCGACGTTAACCGCACCTCTAATCTGGATATTATGCTCAAGACCACCAAGGTCGTGGGGCAGTTCATAGGTCAGATCAAGGACCGCAAGACCGAGGAACTCTTAGCCGGTGTGGTGCGCTTTCCTGATACCGATATCCCACCTGTTAAGGCGGATGCCACTACGGGCGTGTTCAAGGCTGAGATCCCTGCAGGGACCTACGCCATCATAGTCTCCGCTGAAGGGTACATCGAACAGCCCTCGCCACTGGTTATTAGTGAGGATCAGGTTACGGAAAAGGAGTTCAAGCTGGTCAAGAAGGGGATGACATTTACCCTTCGCGGCATCTACTTCGACTTCAACAAATCCACGATCAAGCCTCAGAGCTATGTGGTGCTGGACGAGGCGGCTAAGATACTCAAGGAGAATCCTTCCATACGCGTCGAGATTCAGGGACACACCGACAGCGTCGGCTCCGATTCCTACAACCAGAAACTTTCAGAGGCTCGCGCGGCCTCGGTGGTCAACTACTTCGTGATGACCCATCAGATAGATCCGCGCCGGCTGGTTCCACGAGGCTACGGCGAGACGATGCCCATAGCATCCAATATCAGCGAGTCTGGACGCGAACTCAACCGTCGTGTTGAGTTCGTTATCCTCGGCGAGATGTAGTAATGGCTCGAACGAAGCAAAAAGAGGTCAGGCAAAGGCAACCCGACTCTACGACGATTATCGTATGGGTGCTTTTTGGACTCCTTATCGTATCCGGACTGATAAACGTCTTTACCATTCTTTCAATTCAAGGCCTCAAGCGAACCGTTAACGAGATGCGCGATCCGGTGAACAACTACTTTTCGAAAAGGCTTGACGTAATGGAAGCTGAGCTTGATGAGTTTGTGAAGATCACTTCTGAAGACGGCAAGTCGCCTTACGCGGGCGATGTCAAGAGGATGCGCAAGGATATAGAGAAGACGCGTGAGTTGTGGGCTAAGACGAGCCGCGTTAGTGGAGCACGCTGGGTAAACCTCTACTGGAAGGCGCAG
>DAOVCF010000102.1 GCA_030670165.1 Candidatus Stahliibacteriota bacterium
GACACGTCTTTAAGACTTATAGCCGCGGTCGGGCAGATGTAGACGCAGGTTCCGCATCCAATACAGCGTTCGGACTGACGCTCGATGGGCGGTCCCACGTGGCGTTCTGCACCACGACCGATGAATCCGATGGCATCAGCACCTACGATTTCCCTGCACGCGCGAACGCAAAGCCCGCAAAGTATGCAGTTATCGTTCTTTATTAAAGGGTAACGGGAACGCTCGATGCCGTATTCGGCTGCCAGTTTCCGGATAACCGGCGCGTCAGGAGCGCGGGCAAGCAGGAGTTCAAGCACGGCTTTCCGATTGCGGGTTACCCGCTCGGTCGAGGTTTTGACCTCGATGTCAGGTGCAACCTCATAGATACATGAAGTTACGAGTCTCGTGCGTTTGCCCTTGGTGACTTCAACAAGACATAACCTGCATACCGCGTAAGGCTCCAACGCCTCGTGATAGCATAGGGTGGGGATATTGATTCCCTCTCTTCTCGCCACCTGCAGGATGGTTTCTCCTTTATAGCCGACAACTTCCTTGCCGTCTATGGTAAATTTGGCTTCACCTGACCACTCTTGATAACTCACAGCACTATCTCCATGTCATTGCACGTCAAAACGTTAACCCTGATTTCCAGAGGTGTGTTACGTGTGTTACGGGTACGGGTCATTGCTTCCGCACCGCGTCGAATTTGCACACGTCGTAGCAAACACCGCACTTTATACACTTGTCCTGATCGATTACGTGTAATTTCTTCACCTCACCTGCGATGGCATCCACCGGACAGTTCTTTGCGCATAAGGTGCAGCCGGTGCATTTATCGGTAATTTCGAACTTGATGAGGGCGGTGCAAACACCGGCAGGACAACGTTTCTCACGTATATGCGCAAGATATTCGTTTCTAAAGAACCTCAGGGTGGAAAGCACCGGGTTGGGTGCGGAGCTACCCAGGGCGCAGAGCGATGAATCCTGCATCACCTTGCCCAGCTCTTCGAGAAGGTCGAGGTCCGATTCCTGGCCTTGGCCTTCGGTGATGCGCCTGAGAATCTCGTGCATCTGAGACAAACCTTCCCTGCAGGGCACGCACTTGCCGCAGCTTTCATCCTTTAAGAACTCGATAAAGAATTTTGCCACGTCCACCATACAGGTATCTTCATCCATCACGATCATGCCGCCCGATCCCATCATCGAGCCTGCTTCCAACAGCTTGTCAAAGTCAACCTTGAGATCGAGCAGGCTTTCGGGTATGCAGCCGCCTGAAGGACCGCCGGTCTGGATCGCCTTGAAGCGCTTATCACCGGGGATGCCGCCTCCGATCTTGTAGGTGATGTCGCGCAGCGTGATGCCCATGGGAACCTCAACCAGACCGGAGTTGTTCACGTTGCCTACGAGTGAAAATATCTTGGTTCCCTTCGATCCTTCAGTTCCGATTGAGGCGAACCACTCCGGGCCGCGCATGGCGATAACCGGCACGTTGTTCCAGGTTTCTACATTATTCAAGACCGTAGGTTGATTCCAAAGGCCTTTCTCAACGGTATGCACGTACTTTGCGCGGGGTTCGCCCGGCTTGCCCTCGATTGAGGCCATAAGCGCCGTGCTCTCGCCGCATACGAAAGCTCCTCCCCCTTTCACGATGCGGAGATTAAAGCTGAACTCGGTGCCGAAGATTCCCTCTCCCAGAAGCCCATGAGCGTAAGCATCATCTATAGCCTTCTGGAGTCTTTGCATTGCTAGAGGATACTCTGCACGCACGTAAACGTATCCCTGCCTTGATTCCAGGGCATAGGCGCCGATGAGCATCCCCTCGATTACGGAGTGGGGATCGCTTTCGAGAAGGGAACGGTCCATGTAAGCGCCCGGATCGCCCTCATCCGCGTTGCAGATAACGTAGCGGTATCCTTCAGTCTGCTTGCAGTAGCGCCACTTGCGGCCGGTGCCGAATCCACCGCCGCCTCTGCCACGCAGACCTGCTTTATCGACCATATCTATGACCTCGTCGGGTTCCATCCCGGTAAGAACCTCATAAAGGCCCCGATAACCGCTCCGAGCAACGTACTCCTCGATGGATTCAGGATCGATAATCCCGCAGTTGCGCATCGCGATATGCTGTTGTTTGGCTGTGAAATCCAACCCAAACAGGTTCTCGACCGCCGCTATTTCGGGCGGGACGCTCTCTAAGGGGTAGCGGTAGTGTGTGTTACGGGTGTTACGGGTGTTACGGGTAACATCTTCAATCTCTCCGATCTTCCCTAAAAGCCCATCTTTTATAACCTTGCCGTCCTTGACTGCTTCCAAGATACCTGCAACCTGTTCGGGCTTGACGTGGGAGTAGGTCAAACGAGGCCAGCCCGGTTTGAGGATATCTAAAAGCGGCTCCTCGTAGCACATGCCGATGCACCCGGTACGGGTCACAACCGCACCGTTGCCGATGAGTTTTATCGACTCTTCAGCCGCCGCAATCACCTCATTTGCACCCGATGCTATCCCGCAGGTGGCAGCCCCTACCATCACCTTCAAGTAAGGCGGATGTATGCTTCTCGCGCCTTCGGACGCCGCTTTTTCCAGGTCGGCAAGTGATTTAATCATTTCTCTTTAGACTCTTTGTGCCTCTTGATGATGTCTGCGACCTTATCCTGACGCACATAGCCATGGGTTTCGGTATCGACCATCACCGCCGGAGCAATAGAGCAGCAGCCGATACACCGGACAGCTTGAAGGGTAAACTGACCGTCTTCGGTAGTATCGCCTTCATCTACCTTGAGTTCACGCTTAAACCTATCCAGAATAAGTCCTGCCCCTTTAACGTAACACGCGGTTCCCAGGCAAACGTTAACTATATGCCGACCTTTCGGTTTGAAAGAGAAAGCTGAGTAGAAGGTTGCCACGTGGTAGACCTGTGCCACGGGCACCCCCATCCGGGCCGCAACCTGACGCATGGCGGTCTCCGGAAGGTAGCGGTAACGCGCCTGAATCTTCTGAAGCGCGGCTATGAGCGACGCCCTCTTCTCTTCCACTTCGTTAAGGATGGTATAAGCGTTTTCGCTCACCAACCCTTTCGGCTGACCCATTGACGCGAATTCTACACGGTTAGCAGGGGATGTCAAGAAAACCACATAATCCGCCAGCGCCTCAACGGTTTGTCAAGGGGTTTAAGACCGCAAATTGCTCCGATTTTTGGGTTTATTACCATCTGCGTAATCTGTGGTTCCCCGAACCTCCTCTCCCTTGATGGAGGAGGTGTCCTGCGATTTTTTTGCCGTAGGCCACCAGTTTGTCGTTGCGAGGAACGTAGCAACGGAGTTCCGCAGGGTGACGCTTGCGTAGCAAATTTGCATTTTGATATTTGCAATGAGCGCGTCAGCGCGCCCCTGCTGTCAGCTGTTCGCCGTGAGCCGTGATTCTCCGGCCTCAGAGGATAAATACCTCCTTCGGGCGAGGATAAAGTATATCCACCACAATATGTTTATTACGGTCCCATATACTCCCCACATCAAAGGGCCTCCTCTTTTCGGGCCGGGGCTAACAAACGTCCAAACAATCAAGAAAACGAACAGGGCTGAAGAAATCGACAGGGTTACGATAGCCAATACGTAACCGGACTTCCGGTTGCGCAGAAGAACAATGGCTGAGGAGATGCACAGCGACGCATATGTGAATAAGAAAACGATTGGAAGCCACTCTCCGCTTTCTAACAACCGTTGATAAAGGGAAGAATCCATCATCGGGTAGATCACAAGCTGGAGTATAACGGGAGTAAGAATAAAACCTCCCCAAATAAAATGACCAATCACCCATATCCAGCCTCCCCAGTGCAGGGACGGCTGCTTGCTGCTCCTTTCCTTAGCCATAAAGAAATATACCATAGTTTACCGGCTTGTCAATCCCTCTCCCCCGCTGTCAGCCCCTTCAATTTGCATTTTGACCGAAGGACGACGCTTGCGGAGTATCAGCAGAGATTAAGCCTCTCCCCTCCAACGTGGAAACCTGACAAAGAAGCGGTGCTTTACTTGTCCTTGTCCTTTCCTTTGCCTTTGCCCTTTTCCTTCTCCTGGGTCATGATATTGAGCTGGTTGCGGATTTTTGCCGCCCATGAGGCGTCGTTGCCGGAAAGTCCCAGTGCCTTTTCCAGGTAGTTGCGGGCCTGGGCCATCAGCCCTTCGCCCTTGTGCGACATCCCCAGGTAGAAATAGGCCTTGTAGTTGGTGGGGTCTTTTTGGACGGCCTTGTTGAACTGGTGGATCGCCTGCTTGTAGTGACCCATGTTGTACTGCTTTACCCCGTTTTCGAAGTGATTCTCTGATGCCACGGCCTGGCCAGGCGGTCTGGTTTTCAACGGACATACGCAGCCCGTTATCAGTGCCAGCGCCAGAACCGCCGCCGCGAGTTTGGCTATTCTGTGCATCGTACCTCCTTTGGCTTATGCCCTCCATCTCTACAGGGAATGATAATCCGTCCGGACAACTTGTCAAGATGATTGACGCGGATGCGTGGGTGACTTTAGCGCCCGCGTCGCTGCCTATTTCCCCTTCCCCTTAATCCCCTTCCACCAGGGAAGGGGAATCAATCGGTGTAACCCGTAACCCGCGTTCCGAAGGGGAACCCTGATTTGGTTCCAATCTGTGGATGCCTTGCTCCTTGCGATCTTTTGTGCGCCAGCACAAAAGGAGCATTAAAGGTAAGATGATATGACGTGGTTAGATTTGGATGGCCAATATCTTTTTCTGGCGCGTATGAAATATATCAACCAAGCGATAGGTATCCCGAATATTAAAACTACGACAATCAAAAGAAACAAAAGTTGTCCCGTCGTTTCCGCTTCAATTTCTCCCCTGAACAACCACCATATCCACGATACTGAACGATAAACAAGCGTAAAAGCTAACGTAACAAGCGCAAAAATCCAGCCGATTTTACGTTTAATCAACATCGTGACAGCTGATGCAATCAATATGAGGATATTAAAACATCTTAGCCCAAACGCTTTGAAAACGTCCAACCAGATAACATCAGGGTCACCTTCGATTCCATGAGAAATCTCGACAATCGTCCCAACTATAAGTACCCCTGCGGCAATAAGACTTCCAACCACCCAGATCCACGCAGGCCAGTGGAGCGGATGTTTCTTTGAAACATCTCTTACGGATAACCCATCAGACATAAAACCCAAATTCAGCCTCCTTTACTCATAATACTACTCAGTGAAACGAGTTATTCAAGGGATCATTCCGGCGTACCCCGTCTCCTTCTCCCTGCGATCTTTTGTGCGCCAGCACAAAAGGAGCAATTTTGCATTTTGCAGTTTGACTTTTGACTTTTGCATTGGCGACGCAGTCGCCCCTATTGCTGTCAGCTGTTCGCCGTATGCCGTTCGCTGTTCGCTTCCCCTTCCATTTTGCAATTTGACCGTAGGACGACGCTTGCGGAGTAAATGCTCGGCGCAGCCGAGACTAAATCAAGGATTTATCCCCCTGCGATCTTTTCGCCGTAGGCCACCAGTTTGTCGTTGCGAGGAGCGTAACGACGAAGCAATCTCTTGCGATCTTTTCGCCGTAGGCGAAAAGGAGCATTAAAGGTAAGGTGATATGACG
Source organism: Candidatus Stahliibacteriota bacterium (assembly GCA_030670165.1). Classification (GTDB taxonomy): domain Bacteria; phylum Hydrothermota; class Tepidihabitantia; order B3-TA06; family B3-TA06; genus B3-TA06. The sequence goes on from DAOVCF010000102.1 coordinate 5,583, forward strand.
GGGTTAGGGGAGTCAATTATCTTTTTCTTGTTCTTTCAAAATCTCTCGATATCTCTTCAGAAGTCTTTCTCCACGTAGGGGACATTTTATCAAACCATTATAAAACTCCTCTGGAGAGAGTTTGGTCCTTTTTCGTATCTCTCCAGCCAATCCTTTTGATATATCTCTTGAATGATCTTTGGGATATGTAACGAAATCTATTTCTTTACCATCCACTACTATCCAAAAGTTATTCTCTTTACCCTTTCGTATCTCTTCTTTAGGAAGCTTATCTAGGCCTGTTTTGAGTTTGTGATATTTCAAAGTGAAATCAGCCATTGACTTCTTTAATAACCCTACCCAGAAACCGCTTCTGTCTCCTTAACTCTTTAGAGAGAGTTTTCTCCTCTTTGTTATTCAAAGCCTCGTAGAAAACGATTATGTTCTCCTTAAGCCTTGCCAGAGCCTCTTCACAAGTCTCTCCCCAACCATAACGTTCTGAATACATACAAGAACAAACAACCCCCTCCATAGATATCTCCACTTTTACCTGAATGGGTTGGAGTAACTCATACCGAGGGTCGTCAAGATCTGTAATTGTACGAATATAAACGAAGGGCTCACTTGAAATAGCTCTTAAAAGCTCAATTGTATAACCTATCTTAGCCAGAGCCCTCACTGTCCTCTGTTCACCCCATTGAAACTGACCCCCGATTTCTGTTGAAAAGCCCCAAACTCTGGGTAAGCGAGGAGGCAGCAAGTGGCGTCTTATTGTATCTGAAACTATAGCCCCCTCAACTAATTCATGGGGAAGTATTACATCAGACCAAAAAGGTTCTTTCTTAATGGTTGGCAATAAATCCCACTCCAAACCTGCTCCCTGTCTCTTTTTTACGTCGGTGAAATTAAGCATCTGCATTCCTTGAAGAAAAAGTTCTTACTTCTTTTCTTTTATCTCGCCAAATTTCTCCTCGTATTTTGCCACAGTTTCAGGTAACGCCTTAGCCAAAGCCTTGGCCAGATAAGTAGGAATCAAAACATCTATAGCGTTTCCCTCTTTATCAAAAGGCCCTAACCACTCAAAGCGTAAAAGAAACAAACCTTCCGTAGAAGCCAGTTCAACACTAACGGCATAGAAATTCCCCCCGCACTTCCCTGTTTTAGGAAGTATCTTTACCTGTTTTTTCTCCATACGTGAACTATAAGCAATTACGTCCCGTTGTCAAGTGCTTCCTCACCGAACACCCTGTTCATTAAGTATTTGGTTTAATTAATTTCTAACAACAGTAAGACAAGTCGTAGGGGCCGACTTTCAAGTCGGCCCGTCTATCATATCTTCGGGCTGACCTGAAGGTCAGCCCCTACATTCTTAAAATCAACTTCTGTAGCCCAGCTGACGCTTGGCTCTTATTCCTTGTCTCTCCCCCGCCCTTTCATCCCACAAATGTCTGCTTTCAGCCGATTCATTTTGCATTTTAAAATTTGAAATTTGCATTTTGATATCGCGACGAAGTCGCGCCCTTGACTCTCTC
>DAOVCF010000119.1 GCA_030670165.1 Candidatus Stahliibacteriota bacterium
GGTTGGATCGCCTTCGTGGATTGCTGAAAAGACGTTCTTAACCGCCTTGGCCTCGCCTTCGGCAATGGCGATCTTCTTGAACCGTTCGGCCTTGGCTACCCGCTCGATGGCTTCAGCCTCGCCCTCGGCGCGAAGGATGGCCGACTGCTTCTCACCCTCGGCCTTGAGGATGCGAGCCTGTCTGTCGCCTTCGGCCTTGTTGATGGTCGCTTCCTTTACGCCCTGGGCTTCAATGACCATGGCGCGGCGCTCACGCTCGGCGCGCATCTGCTTGTGCATGGCGTCGGTCACGTCGCGGGGCGGCTCGATGCGCTGTAGCTCAACACGGGTTACCTTGATTCCCCACTTGTCGGTCGCATCGTCAAGAACCTGACGCAGCCTGGTGTTTATGGACTCTCGAGATGTAAGCGACTTGTCGAGCGTAAAATCACCAATCACATTCCTCAGGTTGGTCTGGGCAAGCTTGACTGCCGCCAAACGGAAGTCCTTAACGTTATAGACAACCTTTACAGGATCGGTTACCTCGTAGTAGATAACCGCGTCAACGGTCACAACCACGTTATCCGCGGTGATAACCTCCTGCGGCGGGACGTCCACCACCTGCTCGCGCATATCCACCCGGGTAAGCTTCTCAAGGAACGGGTTTATCATGTTAAGACCGGACGAAACCGTACGCTGGTACTTACCCAGTTTTTCGACCAAACCCTTCTGCCACGGCCGCACGATGCGGATCGCGGTCAGCACTACGATCAGAATAAAGACCGCAACGATTACTATTATAGTAATCCAAATAGCCACTTATTCCTCCTTTACTTTAACAATAAGCCGCACGCCCTCGACGCGAACGACCTCTACTTTGGCTCCCGATTCAATGGGGGTTCCCTCGATACTGTCCGCCCGCCACTCCTCATGTGTTACCCTCACCATCCCTTTATTGGTCATGGGATCAATCCGCTCGATCACCACGCCCTGTTTCCCTATCATGCGGTCCGCGGCCACCCCTTCCTTTGAGGCCTTGCGAGTTACCCTTTTGAAAAACACCCGAGAGAGCCCGAAGAGCACGGCAGAAACCGCCACCGCAACGAGAATCTGCGACCAGATGGGTAATCTCAGCAGGGCAAACAAGGCACCCGCAACTGCTCCGATGCCAAACCACATCAGGGCAAAACCCTCGGTCACCATCTCCCCTATGAAGAACAAAACCGCTATCGCAACCCAGACGATGAGCATGATTATGTGAACATTCATCAATCAACCTCCTGAACTGAAAGCTCTCGGCTCACTATTCAAATTACAACCAATCTTATGAGGTTATTCAACATCCGCTGAAGGATAAACACTTAAAGGGATATTGTCAAGCGAACTAATCTGCTCCTTTTCGCTTAAGGCGAAAAGATCGCAGGAAAAAAAGGAGCGAAGCCCATTTGGCTTCGCCCCAAGATTACAAGTTTGTGGTTATCTGACGATCAGGACCCGTTCGGTGCAGGAGGAGCCACAAGCAGAAAGGCGAACGAAGTAGACGCCTGCAGAAACGCGGGATGCGTTCCAGGCAATCTCGCCCGATCCTGCAGGGGTATATCCTTGCTTTAAGGTTTCGATCCTGCGGCCCGTGGCGTCGAAGACTGAGATGTTGATGTCTGAGGCATGTGGCAGGGAGTAACGCAGATCAATCAAGCCGTCCGAGATGTTTGCGGCGGTAAGGTTCAGTTTAAGAGGCTCGCCGGGGCTTGTGGTTTTTTCCTCTTCTATCCCGATCCAGGGGAAGCCCTGATTGAACGCCGCCTTGACCGCATCCGCATTTGCCTGGAGCTCACTTAGGGTTTCAGCAAACACCACGGCCAGGGTGTAGTCGTACTCGTCGCCAGGCGCCATATCCGGATAGGGACCGGATTTAAGGAATATTCTTACGTCTTCCGGATCATTCCAGGATTCGAAATCGGTGGCCTTCAGGTGCTCATACTTCAAGCTATCCTGACCCCAGTTTGTGAAGTAGTCTGCCACAGAGTCGTTAGGCCATGCCTCGAAACCAGTGGCTCCCACATCGCCCGGGGTCTCGACCAGGACAACGCCGACGTAACCAGCCGGAGTACCCCATCCAGATTCGGAGCCATCGGCATCATAGGCATATCCGAGGTCCCTCGAGGCATCGAAGTCGGCAACGTCGTCCATGTCAGTGCCAATATCCGGGTCTACGAAGTATCCGAAGTAGGGGGCTTGGAGCATGTGCTCGTTCATGTTGCGGATCTTGTAGTTAAGAACGATCACGTTGACCAACGCGCTCCTCCTCCAGGCATAGCTTCTCTGCTCCACACGGATGCCCAGTCCCTGGTTATCGTAGGCGTCAATTTCTGGATCAGATGGAAGCCAGATCGTGGTTGCGTCATCAAGCGGTATCCAATCGCCGCCTACCGCATAGGTATCCTCATGGGAAACGAGGTCTCCTTTCGAGGGATCAAGCTGACTTTCAGGTGGACGATTCTTGTTAAGCGCAGTATCCGCAAACGGCCAGAGGACCTGATACGGCTTCGGGGTTTCTCCTGGGCGGGCAAAGAGGCGATCTCCTTCGCCCTCAAGACCGTATCCCTCAGGGATAAGCATATTGCTGAAGTAAAGCCCAATCGTGTCCCTATCGACCACCTCCATCTCGGGAACGGCCATCCCGCCCATATCGCTGTGGAAGGCTGCCTTCGAAACATTCGGCGTACCCTGATCTAAGGCACCGAACCAGAAGCCCATAGCGTAAAGGTAGAACTGTCTGGATCCGGCCGGGTACTCGCCGTTATTACCCCTTATATCAGGATATTGATTTATTGAGTTGTAGGCGGGCAGGCCCTCGTACAGATGCTCATCCAGAATGTGCCGTGAAAAAACGCCACCCTGCATGGCATTGCAAACCAGGAAGTCGGAAACATTACCTGTCCCGGTCCACCAAAGATACCAGAAAGCGGCCGGCTCGTTGGTGACCTCGCTCAGAAGCCGGTATCCCGATGACGGCTGAGGTGTCAGCTCAGTGTACCGCGGAGCGGCTGCAAGCACTACACCCGTCAATATGAGGATAAGACTTAACTTACGCATCATGTGCCTCCTTTTTGGCGCCGTCCGCCTCCAAGATGGCGGACGACCACAAAGGGTTAACGTGTAAAACTACTCCCAAAACAGCATTTGTCAAGCCCCCGGAGTAGAAAAGGGACGAAGCCAAAACGCTTCAAGCGTCACTTCGCCCCAGGATTATGAGTCTTCGTTATCTTACGATCAGCACACGTTCGGTGCAGGATTTCTGGGGCGTAGTGAGGCGAACGAAGTAGACGCCTGAGGGGACAGCTGATGCATTCCAGATAATCTCTCCTTCTCCGGCAGGTGTATGCCCTTGCTTAAGGGTTTGGACCTTACGTCCCACGGCGTCGAACACGGAGATATCGATGTTTGAAGTCTTCGGCAGGGAGTAGCGAAGACCAATCAAGCCATCCGAGATGTTTGCGGTGGTAAGGTTAAGCCTAACAGGCTCAGTAGGAGTTGTTGTCTTTTGTTCTTCTATTCCGACCCAAGGGAAGCCTTGCTGGAAGGCTGCACGGACAGAATCAACGTTCGCCTGCAGCTCCGCCAACGTTTGACCTACTACCACGGCTAGGGTGAAGTCGTACTCATCACCCGGTGCCATATCAGGATAGGGACCGGAGTTCAAAAGCATCCTTGCATCATTCGGGTCATCCAGAGTCATGAAGTCGATTGAAGTCATGTAGACATATTTCAGGCTATCTGTTCCGTCGTAATAAGTCGTATCAAGATACGTCAAGACCTTCAACCCGGTCAAGCCGACATTTTCTGGGGTTCCAAGAAGCACAGCCCCAATATAACCCGGCGGTGTGCTCCAACCAGGCTCCGAGCCGTTGGCATCGTAGGCGTAACCAAGGTTCCGGTCTCGATCAAACCCGATCATATCATCCCAGAAGCCTTCCTCACCAGGAGAAGTTCCTCCTTCGCCTATGTCAGGATCGGCAAAGTAGCTGAAGTAGAGTTCCTGTAAAGCGAAATCGTTCATGTTTCGTATCTTGTAGTTGAGGACGATTGAATGAGCCAGCGGACCGGTTTCCCAGGAGTAAGTTCTCTGTTCTATCCGGATACCTAGTCCCAGGCCGTCGTAGGAATTATCGATTGTATCACCTTCAGGAGTAACTTCGCGCCGAATCCAAATGGTTACTGCCGAGTCTTCCGGTATCCAATCCCCGCCTACAGCGTAGGTATCTTCGTCGGAAACTATATCTCCTTTCGAGGGGTCAAGCTGCTCATCCGGCGGTCGGTTCTTGTTGAGCATTGTATCGGCAAAAGGCCAGAGCACTTGATAGGGCTTTGGGGTCTCACCAGGGTAAGCAAAGAGCCTGTCTCCTTCGCCTTCGAATTCGTAGCCTTCGGGAATCGTCATATCGCTGAAGTAGAGCCCAAGGTTGGAGATGTCATCCATGCCGCCGCCATCCTCCATCTCAGGCACAGCCATCGCTCCTATATCGGACATATAGGCCGCCTTGCTAACGTTGTAAACCCATTCATCGCCTACTGGATAGATAGCCCCGAACCAGAAGCCCATCGCAAAAAGATAGAATTGCTCCGAGCCTGCAGGGTATTCCGCGTTCCTGCCTCTGGTACCAGGATACCCACCAGTGTAACCTGGCAAACCTTGGTATTCGTGTTCATCATCGGGATGGCGGGCGAAGACACCACCTTGCATGGCGTTGGAGACCAGGAAGTCGGAGACGTTACCTACCCCTGTCCACCAGACCAGCCACCACGCCGCCGGCTCATCGGTCACCTCGCTCAAAAGAGGATAACCGGATGATACCTGAGGTGTCAGCTCAGCATACCGCGGAGCGGCTGCAAGCACTACACCCGTCAATATAAGGATAAGACTTAGTTGACGCATTGCGCACCTCCTTTGTGATTTGCGTCATACTCTGTAGTCTTAGGATGGACCACAAAGGATTAACGTATAAAACTACTCCCAAAACAGCATTTGTCAAGCCCCATGAACTTGACAGCCGGATTTTAACCTGTATAGTCAGGGAAAAGAACAGCTACCCGGAGGTCTCAGTGCTCAAGACGCGCGCGTCTCTCGAAAGAATCAAACCGTATAAACCCGGCAGGCCGATAGGGGAGCTTATCAGGGAATACGGGGTCACCGGCGAGGTTATCAAGCTGACTTCGAACGAAAACCCGCTTGGCCCCTCTCCAAAGGCGCTCGCCGCCCTTTCACATACATTGACTGAAGTTCATTTATACCCTGATAACTCCTGTTACGAACTGATCAACCGTCTCTCGGAGATACGCGAGACCCCGCCGGATTATATCACCGTTGGCAACGGCTCGGTGGAACTCCTCCTAAATTCCGCCCTCGCCTATATTGAACCTGACGATGAAGTGATCATGAGTGATGTGAGCTTCATCATGTACCCGATCGCCGCCCACGTGGCTGGAGCAGTCCCGGTGAAGATAGCTATAAAAGACGACAAACATGACCTTGAGGCCATCCTTGCCGCAATCACCGACCGCACCAAGATCATCTTCATAGACAACCCAAACAACCCGCTAGGCTCGGTGATCGGACGCAAGGCAATGGACGCCTTCATCGAACGCGTGCCTGACCATGTGCTCGTGGTCCTGGACGAGGCCTATTACGAGTATATTGGAAGCATGGATTACCCTCGGTCTCTCCACTACGTCCACGCGGGCCGAAACGTTCTGGTGCTGCGTACCTTCTCGAAGATATACGGGCTTGCCGGACTCCGGGTAGGCTACGGGTTCGCAAAGCCTGAGATCATCCAGGCAACCTCAAAGGTTCGCCTGCCCTTCTCGGTCAACCGTCCGGCTCAGATAGCGGCTTTGGCGGCGTTGGATGATGAGAAACACATAGACGAAAGCCGGGCGCTCAACGAAACGGGCAAGATGTATCTGGCCAAGGAGCTTGAACGGCTTGGGCTCGAGTATATCCCGCCTTATGGAAACTTTGTCTTCGTGCGCTTCCCGTGCGAGGCCGCCCCGATACACAAAGCGCTTGAGCAACGAGGAATCATCGTGAGACCCGTGGGAGATAAGGATGCACTGCGCATAACCATCGGAACACCAGAGCAGAACAAGCGCCTGATCGCATCCTTGGAGGAGATTCTAAAAGGCAAAGACCCGTAACACACCCGTAACACGCAGTGACACACCATACGGATACTCCAGCAGCCTATGTGAAAATCCAAGATAGAAATTTACAGG
>DAOVCF010000163.1 GCA_030670165.1 Candidatus Stahliibacteriota bacterium
TTTTGCTCCTTTGTGTTTCGATTTCATCAACTACACACCTGTTCAGGTAGGGGCACGGCATACCCTATGGGATACCCTATGAGATGCAATAAACTTAGCATCTCAAGGGGCACGCTCTGGTTATTTTCAGACAGCCTTCCAGGCCTGCTACGCAAGCCCCGCTTCTTTATGCCTGGCCGCGACGGTATCTGCCAGCTTGTCCAGGGCTTTGAGGTCTTCCTGGAGAGGTAGCCCTTTGAGGAGCACCGGGGTGAGCACTTCCACCTTAAGGTTAGGTATCATGCCTGCGAGCGCATCGACTGTTTTGCCGCCCCAGGAGTAAGAGCCGATGATGGAAAGGAATTTGGCCCTGGGGCGAATGGCGTTGGCCAGGAATGCGGCGTAGGCCACATTGGGGTGGGGACCTGCAAGCACGGTCGGCGTACCTATCACGATGGTAGCCGCGTCCACCAGAGCCATGGCCAGTTTGCCTATGTCGGTTGCAGCAAGGTCGAACAGCTCGGCATTGACCCCGCGTTCTACCAGGGCCGCTACAAAATAGCATACCATCTGCCTGGTGCTCTCGTGCATGGATACGTAGGGTATCACGACCGTGTTCTTAAGCGGGCCGGTTATCCAGTCCGCGTAGGCGTCCATTATGAATGCCGGTTCTGCATATATGGGGCCGTGGCTGGGGGCTATCATCTCTATATCGAGCGGTTTGAGTTTAGCAAGGTTTTTCTCGATAACGTTGCGGAAGGGCATCATGATTTCGGCAAAGTATCGCTTGGCTGCTTCGTAGACCCGGGCCTTGTCGGTGGCGTAGAGATCGGTGCCGGCGATGTGAGAACCAAAGAAATCGCAGGAGAAAAGAACCTTGTCCTTTTCAAGATAGGTAACCATGGTTTCGGGCCAGTGTACCCACGGGGTGTGAATAAATCTCAATGTCTTTCCGCCGAGAGAAAGGGTCTCGCCGTCCTCTACGGTCATGAAGCGATCATCGGGGATGTGCAGCAAATCAACGAGTATTCCCTTGGCCTTTGGCGTACAGATTACCTTTGCATTAGTGTACTTGCCAAGCACTACAGGAATAGCCCCGGAATGATCCTGCTCTGCGTGATGGGAAATAACGTAGTCGATGCGGGAGACGTCCTCAAGCTGGGTCATCAGACGTGAAGTCATGACAGGATCAACCGAGTCTAAAAGAACGGTTTTCTCGCTACCTTCTACGAGGTAGGCGTTGTAGGTGGTGCCGTCGGGAAGAGGGATAAGCGAATCGAACAGGCGCCTGTCCCAATCAATTGCACCCATCCAGTGGATGCCTTCTTTTATCTTTCTAGGGTTCACTATTTCTCCTTGCGGTTTTTATTTGTGATGCGGTCATAAACGTTACTTTCTTCGTGCTTCCTGGGCACGGTATAAAAGCCTGGACGCCGCGTAGCAGACCTTGAGAAGGAACGCTCTGTCCTCCTCACTGAACGCATCCAGGGTATCGGAGTCAATGTCCAGTTCCCCCATAACCTCGCCTGCCTTGAGTATGGGCAGAACGATCTCGGATTTCACGTGCGGACTGCATGACAGATAGTTGGTTTCGGCGGCGACGTCGGGGACTATGAAGGTCTGCTTGCGCTCGGCGGCCTGGCCGCAGATGCCGTGACCGAATGGGATGCGTACGTGCTCGGTGGGTGCACCGGAAAAAGGGCCGAGCACCAGCTCGCGTTCCGCGTTGGGGTCGGTAAGATAGAAACCCACCCAGTCGTAATGGGGAACTTCTTCTTTTAGAAGTTCACAGACGATCTGGAGTGCCTTATTCGGGTTATCCTGGGGGTGTTTTACGGGGCGTGTTACGGGTGTTAGGGGTGTTACGGGGCGGGTGGCCGCGCTTACCTTGTGGATAAGTGTTGAAAAGAGCTCTCTCTTCTCTTCATCGGTCATGGTTCTCCTCCTCAATTTCGTACCAGAGATCCACCGCCCTTCTTAAGTGTGGGATAACGATCGAGCCGCCCACCATCAGCGCCACCATCAGGGCTTCTTCAAGCTCTTTGGAGTTTACCCCTTCCTCCTTGCAGCGGAGCAGATGGTAGGTGATGCAGTCATCGCACCGGAGAACTAATGATGCAACCAGCCCCATCATCTGTTTGGTCTTGGCATCGAGAGCACCCTCTTGATATGTCTGCCAGTCCAGGTGATGGAACGCCTTCATGTCCTTTGATGCGAATTCCATTAGCTTCTTGTGCAGCCGTTCGCGTTCTTTCTTGAATTCTTCAATCCTGCTCATAGGCTGGTAATATATCCGAGCATAAGAGGGTGTCAAGCGCGGGGTGATTGCAGGTCGGTGGTACAGTTGAGTTTAAGTCCATGATCTTCTCTTTAATCCTCCCAGTCCAACAGCCGCCTTTCGCCGCGAAGCTTGCGAATCTCGGTAACATCCTGGGAGACCTCAAGGGTGCCGCGGTAGTTGCCGTCTTTGTCTCTCATGGCGAAGTAGCGGATGTGGATGAAGCGGCCCTTGAGCTCGATCCAGAACTCGGCGGAATCCTTTTCCCCAGCTCTGAATGCATCAATGATCTTCTGCACGACGTGAACGCTCTTTGGCGGATGGCAGTTCTGAACCTTGCGGCCTATCACTGCAGGGGTGCGGGCAAAGATGCGCTGTGGGGTATCGGAGTAGTATCTCAGTTCGTCCGAGGCGTCCACGAAGCTTACGTCCACGGGCAGGTGCTTGAGCATGATGTTTATCTGCTCATGGCTCAGCTGCCCGGTATCCAGGGAAAGACTGGAATCATTCATCATCTCCTCCTTTCAAGAATCAAGAAGGTCCCTGAAAGGGGGCCTTATCCTGATCTTTTCCGGATGGGATTACCGTTCCCATTGCGGGTCCAGCTTTAGGTTTTCAAGGCCGCAAGCTGCCTTGATAGGATGGTTATGTGGTTCATCTCCTCTCTGACGATATCTGCGATCCGCTCTTTGCCAAGGCGCTCCGGAACCATCTCCTTTATACCCATGTAGAACACCACCGAATCCTTTTCAAGGCCTATGGCGGTAGAGAGCACGTCTGATATGGTTTCATCCCCGGTAAGCATCTCGGATGGGTCCTTGCGATAATCGAATACGTTGCCGTCGGCTATCGCCCTCAGGTATGCCGCTGCCTGATTTTCCGGGTCGCAGTCCTTTGATTCCCGCTCTGCAGGGGTCAAAGATGCCTTCATCTGTGAAAAAGTCTTCTCGTGTCCTACCTCCATATCGGCAAGATCTGAAAGGAGCTTGCGGTGTTCCTGGTTCTCGGTGTTCCCAGCCGCCTTGCGGTAGAAGCTGGCCCCGTTGCGCTCTATCTGCTCCGCTATCCCCAGTATCTCTTCTGCGTTGAAGGTTATGCCCATTTTTTACCCTCCTGTCTCCTGCGAACCGGGTTTCACAATCTGCGCGGTGGAAGTCAGGGGCCGGGTCCCGTACTCCTTGTCCAGCATGAAGACACCCTGCTTGCTGCCCTCAACCATCTTGAGCCGCTCCACCGCCTTGAGGGTCTGCTCCTCCTCCTCGATCTGCTCGGCAACGAACCAGTTCAGTATCCCGATAAGGGCCGCGTTGTCCCGCTCTTCGCGTGCCAGATCAACCAGGTCGTTAATCATCTTTGTGACCTTTTGCTCGTGCTCGTAGGCGGCTCCGAACGCCTCAAGTGGGGTCTTCCAGATGACTTCAGGCTTATCTATTGTCATAAGCTCGATCTTACCCCCGCGCTCCAGGATGTGGTTGTAGAAGCGCATGGCATGAGAGACCTCCTCAAAGACCTGCGCCTTCATCCACGCGGCAAAACCCTCCAGATTCTTTCCTTCAAACCAGGCTCCTATTGCAAGATATAGATAACCTGCGTAAAGTTCAGCGTTTAGCTGCTTGTTAAGTCCGTCCTGCATCTTCTTGCCGATCATCTATTCCCCTTTCCACAGGCCGTGAACGTTGCAGTGCTCGCGGGCAACGACCTTTTCGGAATCAACCATAAAGATAGCTTCAGGCGCATCTCCAGGTTTAAGGTGCTTGCGATAAACCCTTCCGGCGTCGTCTGAAACCTCTATCCACTCGAGATGATGGCCTTCTTCCATGGGATGAAGTGTCGAACCCACCGTAACCTTGAACCCGCTTTCTATCTTCTCAATCATCGGCACGTGCTTTTCCAGCTTGTAATCGGCAGTCTTCTCATCCAGAAGCTTCATGGGCTGGCCGCAACATACCAGTTCACCTGCGCCTTTATGGAACACCTCGACTATGTTCCCGCATATCTCGCACTTGTAGACTTGGAGCCTTTCAGTCATCAATGTCTCCTTGGTTTTTTACTTGTTTTTGCC
>DAOVCF010000160.1 GCA_030670165.1 Candidatus Stahliibacteriota bacterium
GCATTGTCAAGCCCCAGCATACTCGCCTCGCGGGCCGAACAATACGCGCCCGAGCCTGAGCATCGTGGCGCCTTCCTGGACCGCAATCTCGAAATCGTCGCTCATACCCATCGAAAGATGCGGCAGATAGCACCCGAAGACGCTTTCAACCCGGTCGCGCAGCTCACGCAAGAGCACGAAACTGCGTCTTATTCTATCCTTGTCCTGGGTCAGAGGACCCACCGTCATCAAGCCTACCAGCTTGATGTGCTCCAATTTCAAAACCTCCGCAACCAGCTCGGCCAGACCATCCGGAGCCACGCCGAACTTGGTCTCCTCCCCCGACGTGTTAACTTCTATAAGGCAAGGTGTCGTTTTGTCCAGCTTTGCGCTTTCCTTCTCTATCTCGTCGGCCAGGCGCTTTGAATCCAGGCTCTGGATCATTGAGAATATGTCAAGGGCCTTGCGAACCTTGTTGCGCTGCAGGTGGCCAACCAGATGCCACTCGATTTCTGCATCAATCTCCTTGTATTTCGCCTCTGCCTCTTGGACGCGGTTCTCCCCTATTATGTTGATACCGGCGGCGATTGCTTCGCGTAGGACCTCCGGAGGATGGGTCTTGGTAACTGCAACGATCTTTACCTCCATGGGGTCGCGTCCCACACGTTCACAGGCCACGGAGATGCATTGTCTTACCTTTCCCAGATTCTCGCTAACCACCCCACATCCTCTCACGCCTCTTCCATAGCTCCCTGAACTCAAGGCCTGCGCGAAGCCCGATATGATACTCCGAGATTTTCCCTCCGTTACGCAGACCGCCTGAAAGCTGGATGACTCCATAACCGTAAGACTCGATGGGTATGCGCGTTCCTATACCAAGGTAGATGTCGCGTATAGGTGAACCACCTGCGGACTCCACGTACCAGCTCTTCCATCCGGCCTTGCCGGTTAAGATGAAAGGCTTAAACTTGTAAGTGGCGTTGGCTTCAACAAGATGCCCTGTAATAAAGGAGAGGGGGCCGGAATCTTCCGCTTTCTGCTGGATATACGCCAGACTCAGTTCGAGCTTATCTGTGGAGTAAGCAAGTATTCCTCCCAACTCCGCAGGCTGGGTGTATGAGGCCGAGTCAACGACCGTGGTATCGCGGGAGGTCTGCACCTCGGTGGTAACCTGAAGGCCAAGTGGGTGTGCATAGAAGCCGCGAAGCTCTAGAGGACCTATCTTGAATCCCGCCATACCCCACACGCCGTTGCCGCCGAAATAATATAGAAGAGAATCCACCGTTATCTGGTTAAGTTCGACGATCTCAGAATCCCAGCGCTCCCAGGCTCCGCCGAACAACCGTTCGTATCCGACACCCAGGTAGATAATATCGTAGAAACCCTTGTCAAGCGAGAGCCTTAGCCCCTCGATCCCACCTCGGCCTTTAACACGTCGGATAAGTGTATAATCTGCCGAACGGGCGGAGTCGCTCTCTACATAAAAATCAAGATTGAAACGCTGGGTGATCTGCGCTCCAAGCCCAAAGCGCCACGGCAGAGGGAAGTAGAACCGGAATCGTTCAGGACGCAGAAGGAAAGCGTTTTGCCCTGCCTGAGCATCGGTTGCATAGACGTACTCCGAAGTAAAGTGAGCCTCAAGGATTGTCTGGGTCCTTGACGGTATCTCGATGAACTCAACCGGCGGGTTGTAGCCACCCAACCCGCGCGTGTTGAAGACGGAGTATGCCGAAAGCGCCGAACCCAGCAGCAGAAGTAATATAAGAAATCTTTTCACCGATCCTCCCCTGGGAAACGAGTCTCAGGCACGGCGGTATAGGTAACGACAAGTCTCGGCGTCCCCGTGATGCGACCCAGAGCGTAAATCCTCCCCTCCTGGCCGAACGAAGGGTTGGAGGCAAGGAACGAATGGGATACTACGAGCCCGAAGTTGGAGTCGGGTTCATCCGCCCAGAACTGCATCACCCCGACAAAAGAAACAGAGAGGGAGTCCGAACTCACATCTATCGAGTCCCTTCCTGCGATCGCCGATGCCGGCTCGCTGAACCGACCGGCATAATCATCAATCAAGCGGTAGCAAACGAAGTCCAACGTGCTCTCGGGCGAGAAGAAGTTCTCGTATTCCACCACCAGGTCGGCGGAAGTGATATCAATATCCTGCGGCAAGGTATCCAGAGGAAAATGCATGAAGACCCTCCATGCCAATCCTGCCCCCAGAAGTGTATCCGGCGAGGGGGCTTCGTACGGTTCAAGTATAGTTGCATCGGAGATTGCAGCGTAGTAGTCGGCCCCTGCCACTGATGAAAACTTGGTGGTATCATCCGCATCGAAACCGAGGACAAACGGAGCATAGGATGCCTTCTCGTCGGAACCAAGATAACAGAAGCCGTCATTCTGAGGGAGGAGAATGATTCCCTGGTTGTAGGCCTCAAGCCGGTCCGGATCGAGTTTAATCTCCACGGTATCCTTCTTTATTTCGATCTCACCCATAAAATCGGTCGAATCGAATACCCCACCTAATGTAGGCCACCAGTTATGATACGCATCTGCGAGCATCCATGTACAACCCTCCTCCTCCCAATCCGTGGTAATCGGATAGATGCGGAATAAAACATCTGACTGAGCGATCTCGCCCTCAGGATAGCGCCTGAGGCAAAGCTTTACCGAATCGAATGCAACTATCGAATCAAGGCCGTCTATCGAAATAAGGATACGCGCCTCGGTCAACTCATCTCGCCCGCCCATGAGTGTTGTCGCCTCACCAAGAGCAATCTGCTTAACAAAGCTTGCAACCGTATCAGGCTCAAGCACAACTTCCTCGACTTTAAGGTCTCCGCGTCCAAACTCATCAAAACCCAACGGCCCTTGCTCGCATCCTGCCAACAGACACGCTAAGCTACCCAACAAGAATAATCTAGCTGCCAAATTCTTCTTTGATCGCATCCACTACTCCTTCGCGGACTACAAAACAAGCAAGACGCAACGCGTTCTGGATCGCATGAGAGGAGGATCGACCATGGGAGATGATCACAGGACCTCTTACCCCCAAAAGGATCGCCCCGCCTGACTCTTCGTAGTTCAGTCCGCCTATAAAATCACGGAATACCTTCTTGGAGAACCAACTGCGCCAGCGGTATTTCTTCCCCGTGGTATGAAGGGTAGAAAGCACCACCTCACCCATACCCTCACATACCTTGAGCATCACGTTACCGGTGAATCCATCGGTTACTATCACGTCTACCTTGCCGCAAAACACCTCAGAACCCTCAAGATTGCCGATGAAACGAACGGGAGCCTGCTGGAGAAGCTCGTAGGCTTTCTGGGTCAACTGATTGCCCTTGCCGCGTTCATGTCCGACGTTTATTAGTCCCACGCGAGGCTCGGGAACGTGAAATATCTTCTCCATAACTATACGCCCCATGACCGCGTAGTTCCTCAGCTGCACCGGCTTGGGGTCCACGTTGGCTCCCACGTCCAAAACGAACGTGTGCCCACCGGGGGCAGGGAAGGACGCCCCCAAGGCAGGTCGCTTTATCCCCTTGATTCTCCCCAGGGTAAAAAGGGAAAAGGCCATCGCCGCGCCGGTGTTGCCTGCACTTACGAAGGCATCCACCTCGCCACTTTTGAGCAGATCGATACCCCTGGCGATGCTGGAGGAGGTTTTGGTTTTAAGGACCTCGCTCGGGGCCTCATGCGTATCGACTATCTGCTCGACTTCTACGAACTCAAGTTTGCGAGCTTTCTCGATAGCCTTTTGGAAGGGTTCGAGCGCCTCCCGCAGCCCCAGCAGAACTACACTGAGATCCGCATCCTCTGCCAAGGCGGTTAACGCACCCTCCACCTCAGAGGAAGGGGCGGCGTCGCTGCCCATCGCGTCGAGCGCTACCTTCACTTCTTGGACTTGCTCTCCACAACGATAACTTCATGGTCCCCGTAGAATCCGCAGTTAGGACAAACCCGGTGCGGCTGCTTGGGCTCGTGGCACTGCGGACATACGCACAGCGCCGGAGCCTGTAACTTCCAATGCGTGCGACGCTTACGACTGCGCGTCTTTGAATGTCTTCTCTTAGGTACGGGCATTTATTTGTTCCTCCTTAAATCTGAATCCCTATGTTAGTGAAAATAGGCCAATTGTCAACACCAAGGCCCCTCAGATTCCCCTGCTTGAGCAACTCAGGTTTGAGCCCAACTCGTCACAATTACGGGGTCCCTGCAAGAGCGCGAAGCGATCTTGTGGGGTAAAAAAGGTGGACAAAAGCTGGTCAGAAGGTGGACAAAAGGTGGTCAAAAGATGGACAAGGACGCGACTGCGTCGCGATTGCTCCGCAAGCGTCGCCCTCCGGTGCAAATATCAAATTTCAAAATGCAAAATGATGGGACGGACACGGAGCGAAGCGGACGCGCAAGCGACGTCTGGGGTAAAATTCGCGTCAGGTTTGAGTGCT
>DAOVCF010000179.1 GCA_030670165.1 Candidatus Stahliibacteriota bacterium
GATAGACATCTCAAAGCACGTGAAATCGCCGCTCATCAAACTGGGCAAGAACGCCCCTCATCCGGTTGCGTTGGGCGACTTGCTGATAGGCTGGCTTACCTCTCACGTCCACAACTGTACAGCGCCTGGTTATCCCAGCGGTCCTCCGGTGCCACCGCCCACCGGCCTGTTATCTAAAACGGTATTTACAGACTAGGAGTGGAAGTGATCCGCAGATTGCACGGATTGAATCATCCCCCTCCCTTGATGGGAAGGGATAAAGGGGAGTGTAAGAACCGCTCTCACCCCCACCCTGCCCTCCCACATCAATGGGGAGGAGAAATCAGGAAAGGAGTTCCTAAGTGGTTGATTTAGGTAGAGATATAAAACTGGAATTCGACTACGACGACGGGTGTATCCTTGATGTGATTATAGAAGACGGGGATTTTGCTCTCTGCGAGGGTGAAGATTGCCTCAAGCAGGATCTATTGAACGAGCTCTGGTGCCAGTACTACGACTGGGCGCTTGCCTTCAGTGTGGGCTCGCGGCTTCCGGAGTTCATCAACATGCCCATGGCCGGGATCGTTGTGGCCGATTTATACAACGCGATAAGAGAGCCGCTCGAGCGCGAGGACAGGCTCTTAGAGGGTCGTTATAACATCCGGTTGACCGAGGACGGCTTTATCTGCGGGGTTTTTCCACGCTCCAGGGTTCGCCCGCGCGAGATGTCGCTTGTGATAAGGAGGATGTCGTGAGCTTCGCTCACATTGCACATTGCAAATTGCAAAATGCAAATTTCAAATTGACTGTCGGCCATAGGCCGTCAGCCATCAGCTAAGGAGATCTAAGTGGCTTTACACTTTAAGACTAGCAACGAAATCTTCGCCGACATGAAGGCCCAGCTTGCTAACGAGGCGCCGCAGATCACCAACTGGCGGACGCGCGGCGTTGTGCGTTCCATCCTCGCGGTAGTTGCTGCGGCGATCAGCTTGCTCTGGGACAGGATCAAGATGATGTATCTTGATCTATGGGCGCAGTATGCGGACCGCACCACCCTGCGCCGTTACTACGAACTCTGGGGGCTTACCTGGTCTGAGAACATAGATACAGAGATCGCCCGCAAGAATGTTTTAGACAAGTACCGGCAGAAGGGCAAGGGAACAAAGGCCTGGTACCGCAGCGTGGTGCTTTCAGAGTACAAAGACTACGTGACCGACGCCACGGTCTCGATGCGCCAGCGCGGCCCGAACACGGTG
Organism: Candidatus Stahliibacteriota bacterium; assembly: GCA_030670165.1. Classification (GTDB taxonomy): domain Bacteria; phylum Hydrothermota; class Tepidihabitantia; order B3-TA06; family B3-TA06; genus B3-TA06. The sequence goes on from DAOVCF010000179.1 coordinate 1,236, forward strand.
GACATCGTCGTTTCATACAACGGCGGTCCGGTGCTCGAAGACGACACATTCTCGCTCGCCGCCATCCAGACCTTCTTCGAAGAAGACGCAAACAACGTGGTGGGCGCTGAAGTGCTGGTTAAATCAGTAGAGGCGTAACCATGTGTATGTTTTATTCCTCCGATCTTTTCGCCGCAGGCGAAAAGGAGGATAGAGCGGTTGTGCTGGTTAAATCGGTGGAGGCCGCATGAAGACCCACTTTTCAGTGTTGCTTTCCCCTCCCCTGGTGGGAGGGGACAAAGGGGAAGGGGGTCACCCCCACCCCAACCCTCCCCCATCGAGGGGGAGGTGGATTTGGAGGTAGCATGTCCAGATTCCGCTTCAATTTTGCGATACTCACGAATCGTAAGACCTTGATCACCCCACAAAGCAGCTCAGCTCCTTTGCGGGGACCCCGAGAAGTATCGGACTCCAGAAAGGAGTGTGTCTTATGGGTAGATTTCGCTACACATTCGATGTCCTGACCAACCGCAAAACGTTGCCTTACCCCACGAATCTACTTCGTAGCTTCGCGGGGACCCCGGAGGAGACATGAGTAGATTCAGGTTTAATTTTAACATCCTGATGAATCGCAAGACGTTCCGGGATCTTCGCGAGAATAGCCCTCTGCGCAAGCTTATGGAGACCATCCGCACCGAGCTTTCAAAGCGTGAGTGTTCGATAACCGACGAGGATATAGGCACCGGAGACGGCACTAAGAAGCGGTTCTGGGGAAGCCTTGCGAATTACGGGATCGAACCCGGCAGCGTTTCAATTAGCGCACTGGTCTCAGACGATACCACCGAGACCTTTACCGATCAGGGTAACGGTACCCTTACCTCCAACAAGGGCGGGGAAGGAACCATAGACTACAACGACGGCGACTTCGACGTTACCTTCAACCTTGCTCCCAAGGACACCGAGACCGTATCCGCTGATTATACCTACTTCTTCGAGTTCGTCTCCTACGGTCTGAACCGGCTCTACGACGCTCGGTTCATACAATACGCCTCGAGCGATGATCTGGATAAATGGGGCGAGACGCTCGGTCTTCCCCGGCCCACCGCAGGGGAACCGCCGCAATACGTAGCAGATGAGGTCTACCGCGACGCTTTGCTTGCCGAGCTGCGCGACTTTACCGCCTCGCTCACCGCCGAGGCGATCAAGAAAAGGGTTGAAGAAATTGAGGGCGGCATAGGATACCAGCCGGAGATTATAGAACTCTACACGTTTGCCCCGGACTGGCCCATCGAGTGGGATGACGTAGATGCACCCTATACCACCTGGGTGCCGTGGGATGACCTGGTGGACTTCCTCCTGGTGCTGACCTCCGAACCCACCGCAGAGCAGCTCGAAAAGACCGTCTCAGCAGTTCAGGAGACCAAGTTCGCACCGGCGCGGTGCTTTATCGTAACCAAGAATCTGGGCGGGTATTATGATCTCGTGAGGACAGTGGAGTAGTGATGGGGATGCCGTATACACGTTCCATTAGTCCTCTTGGGGTATCGTGGGATTACGTCTTCATCCATTCCTGCACATACAAATATCCTCCGCCCATACTGAGTAAGAGTTTAGAGTATAGCGCCTTACGCCGTCACCCCGGGATTCCGCTTTCTTCTTTGTGCTTTTCAAGTCCGTTTTTTAAGAGACGGGAGAGGAACTCTTCCTTTGTAACCCGCTCGCCCTTGGCGCAGATTGCGTGCCAGGTGCGATCGAGGGTGTTCCAAAGCTCGTCTGTCACCCGGATCGCAAGGAGTTTGTTCCGCGGCTCCCCTGATCTTGGCCTAGCCATGTTAACACTCCTTTTTAAAGGGCTTGCACATGATCTTGAGACTCAACATAATAATATTTTAGTAAAAAACTTAGGTGTGTCAAGCTATACTCTGAGTGTTGTTCTCGCCGGGTTGTGTTTTGGTTTGGATGAGAACGTGAATGAACGATTTAGCAACCTCACACGAACACTTCGTGTTCGTGCGGGGACCCCGAATTTACACCCCACGCCTTCACTCCGTGCCCTGGATGGCAGGACGGGTGAAGCCGATGGGACCAGGAAAAGGAGGATTTAGATGAGCACACGTTTCAACCGCAACGACGCGAACGTTACTTTACCCCACGAAATCGCTACGCGCTTCCGCGGGGACCCCGAAAGGAGGTATAGGTGAGTTCACGTTTTAATAGAAACGATGCAAATGTCCCTAATGACAGATTGTTTCCTGCCGACTTCCAGGTCGATCAGAACGCACAGGACGAGGATATCGGTCGGCTTGTCAAAGACCTTGGATGTTTGCCCTGCATCGGCGGGGGATTGGACGTAACGCAGAAGACTACTACGCCTCCGGTCGTGACGGTCTCGACAGGCTGGGCATATGACATAGATGTCGA
>DAOVCF010000057.1 GCA_030670165.1 Candidatus Stahliibacteriota bacterium
GCCATCTCCATAGCCGCTCCGATTACGCCGCACTCGGTTGCATCGTGCATCGCGCCAACGCCCTCCTCACGCACCCCGAAGCTGGCCGCAGCCAGCGCGTCGTCAACCGTACTCATCATGTTGAAGACCTTCCAGCCCCTGGCCGCGATCTCATCCCCCAGTTCTTTCTTGATCTTCTCATTGAAGAGCCTTGCAAAGATGCCTACAGCCTCGACCGCAGCGCTCTTGGTCATGCAGAGGATGTCACCCGGTGTGGCCATCTGAGGGGTGATGTAGGCATTCTCGTCGCCGACCGCGATGAATGCCGCCCCCCCGACCATCGGGTAATCGGTGCCGGTGTATCGCGCTGTGTGTCCGCCGATGACCGCCGCACCGTATTTTTTCGACTCCCTGTCGAAGACTTTCCAGACCTTTGCAAATTGCTCCTCGGTGATGCTCATGGGCAGGTTGAAGTCCACCACCACGTAGGCTGGGGGCAGACCTGAAGTCGTGACGTCTGATGCAAGGATGTGCCAGGCGAACCACGCCGCCTCCTCCCACCCGTAAGGCGGAACGATGTAGATGGGATCGGTGGTCACCGCCATCACCTTGCCGGGTGCGGTGCGGACTATTGATATGTCAACCCCGTGATGGGGACCGACAAGAACCTCGGGGCGTGAAGCACCCAGAGCAGGATAGATTACGGATTTGAAGAATTCAGGTGATATCTTGCCTATGGTCGGAAACTTGGGTTCTTCGCTCACGGGTCCTCCTTGTCTATAGAATAATCTCAACGATTACAGAGATTGAATTATAACCCTTAGCCCATTCATGTCAAAGAGTTAACGATTTATCCACAGATTTCGCAGATGACGCATATCAAACCAAAATCCGTGAAATCTGCGTAATCTGCGGATAGTTACTTCAAGTGATTGATTATGGGCGTACCCTCGCCGGCGTAGAGGAGGTCGGCCAGCTTGCGGTCTACGTAGGCTTCAGCGGAAGCAACGGCATCGGAAAGGGACGATCCCCGGGCAAGGTAGGCGGTTATCGCTGCGGAGAGCGCGCAGCCGGTGCCGTGCACCTCGCGAAAACCTCTCCTGGGCTTAACGAATCTGCGGGCATCGGTGCGGGTAAAGTAGAGGTCCACCACCTGATCCTCTTTAAGGTGACCACCCTTGATTAGCACCGCTTGGGCTCCAAGATCGAGCAATGAGCGCGCCGCACCCTCAAGGGAGCGGTTGTCAACGATGGTAATATCCAGAAGCGCCTCGACCTCAGGTATGTTGGGGGTGATCAGCACAGCACGGGGAATCACCTCTTTTCGGTAAAGCTCTATCATCTGGGGGGAAGCAAGCAGGAGACCTGAACCCGATTCAAAAATCGGATCGACCACGACAGGGAACGAAACCTTCTTGAGGAATTTAATTATCGCAGACAGCGCCTCGGTGGTCAAAAGGCCGGTCTTGGCCGCAGCAGGCGGACGGTCCTCCAAGAGACAGTTTATCTGTTCCGAGACCAGGGCAGGATCGACGGCTTTCGAGTAACGCATCCCGAACGAGGACTGAACTGTGATGGTGACGATGACCGACAGGCCGTGGACGCCCAGTTCGGTAAAGACCTTTAGGTCTTCCTGGATACCCGCGCCTCCCGAAGGATCGGAGCCGGCTATGGTTAAAGCAAGTGGAGGTTTAGCGTTCATGATGAGCGTTTATCCAAGGACACGTATCCTTTCTGCTTGCCTCTCTTGTAGGCAAACCCTATGTTGTACCGCTGACAGCGAAGGCATCGCTTTGCTTCTTCCTGATCTGATTCTCCGGCCAATCCGCACATGGTCTCTACGTAAAGACCCGGATTCTTGTAATTGGTTTGTTCTTTGACCCGTGATTTGACCACAGGCTTTTTCTCGGTCCATGCGGCACCCCCAAGCTTCTCAAGCCCGAAGTCAGGATCGAACTCGCCTAGCTTTTCAAAGAACCGGCCCAGGAATCGCGGTCTTAAGAAGAAATCTACGGCCCGGGCCGCCTTACGTCCGTCGGCCACCGCCTCGACAACCGTCCGAGGGCCGCGAACAGCGTCGCCTCCTGCAAAGAGCTTACGGCGAGGGATTCGGAGGTTGCGATTTACCTTGATCCTGCCGTCCACATCCACTGGAAGACCAAGATGTTCCATAAACTCCAGGTCGGGCTCCTGGCCCACCGCCACTATCACCGCCTCGACCTCCTCTACCCACTCTCTGCCCTCAACCGATTCGAGTACCGAGCGCCGTCCTTTCCCATGATCTCTAAGCCTCATGCGTGCGAAGCGAACCTTGTTAACCCCCTCCTTCCCCTCAAACCTCAATGGAGCGGCCAGGAACTCGAACCTCACCCCTTCCTTCTCGGCCTCTTCGATTTCACCAGGATAGGCAGGCATATGCTCCCGCGTGCGGCGGTAGAAGACTGTAACCTTCTTAGCGCCGAGCCTCAACGCGGTCCGTGCCGAATCAACCGCGGTGTTGCCCCCGCCAAGTACCGCAACGTGGCCGGAGAAGGAATACTTTGAGGAGTTCGTACAGACATCGCGCAGAAACACAAGACCTTGGAGCACACCTTTGAGGTCTTCCCCTTCTATCATCAAAGGCCTGGGTTTAGCAGCTCCTAATGCGAGATACACAGCATCGTATGAGCGCTCAAGTTCCGCAAGATCAAGATTGGAACCCAGAACTTTGCCACCTGTGAACCGTATACCCTCGCTTGATGAAATGATAAAGTCTATGTCTCTCTTAAGGGCTTCGCGCGGAAGGCGGAAACAAGGAATGGCCACTAAAAGCAGGCCACCGGGCTGATCCTCATGATCGAATATGTCAACAGAATAACCTCGCTTTGCAAGGAAATAGGTGCAACTGAGGCCCGATGCACCCGCTCCAACAACCGCCACCTTTTGAGGATGTCTGAGTGTAAATTTGACAGCAGGGAGTTCATGCTCTGTAGCGCTGCGCTTGAGTGCCCGGATGGCCACAGGTTCTTCTATCCTTGTTCTGGTACATACCTCCTCGCAAGGTGCAGGACATATCCTGCCCAGGACAGCAGCGAGTGGAGCGTGCTCACGAATCAGCTCAAGCGCTTCGGCATAACGGCCAGCTGCGACCAGCGCTACATAGTCTGAAACGTTTATATCCGCAGGGCAGTCACGCCTGCACGGGGCGGTCTGGAGCCGTGTGCCGCGGTAGGCGTCATAGACAACAAGCAGATAGTAAAGTCCAAATGTAACACCCCATAACAACCAGATGAGCCACGTTAAATTCGTAAGTTCGTTCTGGATCACCACTGTCCGTATCATGCTCAAAGGGAAGAGCACGAAACCCGCATCCAGGATCAGGGCCGCGATACCTATACCTATTCTTCTACCAACAAACTGACCTAAACCTGGAAGAATGAGGGAAAGTATAAGTGCTGTGAGTCTCTTTTTACGCTCCCTGTCCCTTCGCTCGGCAACACTCATCACGTTAGAAGCCATAGCTCAAGCCTGCCCCTGCGCTCAGGTAGTTGAATATCCCAAGATCGGGCACGTCCGGATCGATCGCCGCGGCGTAACTCCCAAAGAGTGCGGTTGTCGTGTTTGCACGGATTGAAAGATCAAGCTCCACACCCTGCCATTCAAGCGTAGTGGATAGACCGAAGAATAACCCGGGTATGGTGTAGATAGGCACCTCTTCTATCTTCGTTACGCGGTAGAAGATAGCCTGACTGAAGCGAACAGGTACCTTCCAGTTGTACCCGAAACCTGTCCCGAAGAATAATCCGCTGGTTCCATGTCCCCATGTTCCTGAAGTAGCGAAACTTGCATCAATAATCCAATCCCCAGGTGTTACTTGAATCCCTGCACGGAGAGAAGTTTGCGGGGGCAGGGTAAGCAACTCTCTCCTCTCCCCTTCAGTAACTTGAAGATCATCGTAGCCCAGCACCACGGTCATCTCACCTTTGAGAATCCTTGCGTCACCGTCCACCTCGAGGTTCTGGGTGTTTAGCTCGATAACCCGAGGCAGTCCCCCTCTTCTGCTTCGCCCGATCCTCGTGCGCAGTATGTTCGCGCCCAGGCTCTGCTGCAAGGAAAAACCCCAACTCAGCAAATCCCCGGGCCTCTCGATACCCAACACCACCCCGAGTTCATTCCCAACCAGGGTAGAAGAGTATCTGTTGGAGTATATCTCGCCCCCTTCAACTACCGCTGAAATAGCCACCCCCACGTCCCATTCGTCGGATTCAGAGTAGACACTCGCACCGGTTGGCTTCAACACAGGGGTAAGGGTATCAGTATAGTCAATCCAGCCATTGAAGGTGTTCCAACGAAAAGCGAGACCGTAGTTTATCCCTTTGTCCTCGGTGGCAAGGATAAGATAGAAAGGCGTTGCCCTGAGTCGGGTTAGGCCCTCAATCGCAATCAACCCGCCTCCTTCTCCCTTCAGGTCTATGAGTATAGGGATAGTAGTTTCTTCCTCCTGGCCGGGCAGATCGGCTTCGGTAAGGGTGTCGTGCAACGAGTATGCGGCGCTGAAGGTAACTTCTGCACGGGCAAAAATATCCCCATTGAAGCGGTCACCCTCTACGTAGACAAAACCCACAACCACCTCACCCATCCTTACAGCAGCACCGCCGAGGTATATCCCGCTTGCCTCCTGGGCGTATAAAGATATCGGCAACTCCACCTTTCCCACGTAGGGTATATCGGAGCTCAAGGTAAACTCCACCCCGCCGGTGCGGCCGAGGCCCGCGGCAACGGCGCCTGCGGCTGTTTTAACCGATGCAAGCCCGGCAGGATTGGTAACCGCGCCGCGTATGCCCGAAGCAGAAGCTGGATTCTGGTAATCATAGTTCAAAAGATAAAGATATGGATCGACGTAGTTGTAGGAAAGCACCCCTTCAACGCAGGCAAATCCCTGAAACGAGAAGGCCGTATCCCCCACTATCTGCCCTGCAAGGGTCATCAATAAAAAAGTCCACCCCATTTGTATGATTATAAAACACATACCCCACAAGTCAACCACCTTAGTCCTCCTTTTCTCCTTCGGAGAAAAGATCGGAGAGGACACTACAGAAATATCCATGGTCAATGCATCGTTATCTGGTAGCAAGAGATTGAGATCGTCAAGCAGGAAAACAGGAAAGCTGCTTGCGGAACCAGAGTTCCGTAAGCAGATCAGGGCGGTTGACATAAGTGGTCTAACTAAATATCATTACAGATGCGCATCACGAGAGAAGAGCTAATTAAGCGTATCAAGGCGCGGGATTTAGCGGGAGGTTTGCTTTGCTACGGCCAGGAGGTGTTCTTTCATCAGCAGATCCTTGACCTGCTTCGTGAGACCTACGCCGACGCAGGCGGTTGGGGATACGAGGTTGTGGATGCCGCATATCTTGATCCTGCCCAGCTACTGGCGTCGGCTGGAACCCTTTCGTTCGGAGGAGGAACTAAGGCAACGGTTGTTCGCTCGGCGCACAAGCTTAAGAAAGATCAGCTCCAGGCGCTGGAGCGGGTCGCCGCACATCCGGAAAAGGAACGAGATGTGTTACGGGATGTGTCACGGGAGGCGTTACGCGATGTGTTACGGGTCGTGGTACTTATGGCTGAAAAAACACTGAAATCCTCAGATAACCTCTTGGAATGGGCTAAGAAGCAAAAAGTGACCATCTGTCAACTGACTTCGCCCAAGCCCAGTGAATTGGCATCGTGGCTGAAAACCCAGGTCTCGTCCAGGGGATTCTCGCTGGACGATAGGACCGTAGATTTCATGGTCGATCTATCCGCGGGCAATCTGATGGCGCTCTCACAGATGTTTGCCAAGCTCGATCTCTTCAGAGGAGAAAAGAAGCGGATAGGACTTAAGGAAGTTGAGGATCTTCTGCACGACTCGTTCGAGAAGGGGGTTTATGATTGTGTCAGGGCGGTGTTTGTCAGAGATCGGAATAAGGCATCAAGAGAATTGCATCGTGTGTTGCGTTTCGATCCCAGGGAAGGGATACTGCAGATCGTTCGCACCCTCTCAAGGGAAGCGTTTGCCCTTCTAAAGTATGAAGAGCTTCGGGCAAAAGGAGCTTCGCAGGATGAGATAGCAAAAGAACTGAGGCTGGTAGAAAAAAAGTGGCTTTTAGAGCGAGAGTATCCTGAAAGGGCCCGAAAATGGCCTAAGGAGAGATTGCATCGGTTTCTTATGCGTTTGGCGGAGGTTGACTTGGCAGTTCGCACCACTGGCCGCGATGCAGAGGCGATGCTCGAGCAGATTGTTATCGGAAATCTCGCACCTACAAGTATTGAGGAGTTTGATGAAGTATTCTTATAAGGAAATTGAGACCAAGTGGCTTAAGCGTTGGAAGGAATGGCGCTTACACGATACACCCCAGGAGCCAGCTCATAAGTTCTACATCCTGGAGATGTTCCCCTACCTTTCCGGAGACATCCACATCGGGCACTTCCGCAACTACATCCTGGGCGATCTGGTGTGGCGATACAAGAGGATGCACGGATACGATTTGCTTCATCCTATGGGTTTTGATGCGTTCGGTCTGCCAGCCGAAGAGGCGGCCATAAAGAGAGGCAAATCGCCCAGCAGGTGGACGGAGAAGAACCTTGAAAAAGGCACCCGGACCCTCAAGGATCTGGGCTTAAGCTACGACTGGCAAAGAGAGGCAAGGACATGCAATCCAGATTATTACAAATGGACCCAGTGGCTGTTCATAAAGCTCTATGAAAAGGGGCTGGCTTACCGCGACACGAGCCTTGTGAACTGGTGCCCCTCCTGCAACACCGTCCTTGCCAACGAGCAGGTAATCGGGGGAAAGTGCTGGCGCTGCGATGCTTACGTTGAAAAAAGGGAACTGGAGCAGTGGTTCTTTAAGATCACCTCCTACGCCCAGAGGCTGCTTCGCAACCTGGACAAACTTAAAGACTGGCCCGAACCTGTAAAGATCATGCAGCGCAACTGGATAGGCAAAAGTGAGGGCGCGGAGCTTGTGTTTGAACTCAAGGACAGACCGGAGATCAAGTTGCCGATATTCACGACCAGACCGGATACCGCCTACGGCGTTACATTTATGGCGATAGCACCTGAGCACAAGCTGGTCTCCAAGCTCCTCGATAGGATGCCGAACAAGGACAAGGTGAAGGCGTACCGGGATGCCGCCCTTTTGAAATCTGAGATCGAGCGCCTGGCCGAGGACAGGGAGAAGGACGGGGTGGATACCGGCTTGAGAGTTCGTAACCCGTTCAATAACGAGGACGTACAGCTATGGGTGGCCGACTACGTTTTGGCTTCATACGGAACAGGCATGGTGATGGCCGTACCCGGACACGATGCGCGCGACTTCGAGTTCGCAAAGCGCTACGGCATACCGATCAAGATAGTTATTCAACCGCCGGATCATGAGCTCGTGCTTTCCGAGATGGAGGCCGCCTACGTTGATCCGGGTGTGATGGTCAATTCAGGACCGTTCGACGGCATCAGCTCGGTGGAAGGAATAAGGAAGGTTGCGGAGTATGCGGCTGAGGAGGGCTTCGGCAAGCCTGCGGTCTCCTATCGTCTCCGCGACTGGCTCATCTCCAGACAGCGCTACTGGGGTGCGCCCATACCTATGATTCACTGCCCGAAATGCGGTATGGTGCCGGTGCCCGCCGAAGAGCTACCCGTGCTCCTGTCTGATGAGTCAAAGGTCAACTTCGTTCCCAAGGCCCGCTCGCCCCTGGAGTCGGTGGAGGAGTTTATAAACGTCTCCTGCCCCAAGTGCGGAGGTAATGCAAAGCGTGATACCGACACCATGGATACCTTTGTTGACTCGGCCTGGTACCACCTGAGGTATGTGGATCCAAAGAATGACAAGGAGATATTTAGCAAGGCTGAGGCAGAAAAGTGGCTGCCCATAGACCTTTACATCGGCGGAGACGAGCACGCCACCGGACACCTGATCTACTTCCGGTTCATCACTATGTTCCTGTATGATCTAGGTATCTCCCCAGTTGAGGAACCGGTCATAAAGCTCTTCAACCACGGCATGGTTCTGGACGAGCATGGTGATGTGATGAGCAAGTCCAGGAGCAACGCGGTCTCGCCTCGAGAACTTATAGACAGGATCGGCGTTGATGCCGCGCGCGTAGCCATGTTCTTCTTCGCACCGCCTGACCGTGAGGTGTTGTGGTCAGAGAAGGGCATTAAAGGATCGACAAGGTTCCTGGAACGGGTCTACGCCGAAGGCCTGGCCGCTGCTCAAATCAAAGTAGGGGCTGACCTTCAGGTCAGCCCGGATGATGCGCAGGCAGACGAGATATACCGAGCTATCAACAAGACCATCAAGCAGGTGAGTGAGGACGCGGAAGCTATGGACTACAACACCGCGATTGCGCGCATGATGGAGTTTGTAAACCTTTTTGCAAACTCGCCTGCAAAGACTTCTGCTGTGGCAAGAGATGCCATGCACAAACTCACCCAGCTACTTGCCCCGTTTGCACCCTTCCTTGCAGAAGAGCTTTGGGAGGCGTTCGGTCATAAAGAGAGCGTATTCACCTCTCGCTGGCCGGATTACGACCCCGAAGCGGTGGTCGAGGAGATGGTAACCGTAGTTGTCCAAATTAATGGAAAGCTCAGAGGTAAATTGGAAATCTCTAAGGATGCATCTAAGGAAGAAGTTATCACTGCGGCACGCGGGATCGAGGTGGTAAAGGGGTATCTCCCTACTGAACCCAAGAAGACCATTTACGTACCGGGTCGGCTGGTGAACTTTGTAGTGTAAAACCTTATCCCTCCGCCCTTCGGGTACCTCCCTTAAAAAGGGAGGCTTCCTCACAAGGCCCCCTTTTGAAGAGGGGCAAAGGGGGGATCCAAAACTGCCCCCCTTTTGAAGGGAGGATTAAGGGGGGATCCTTCCTTTGGGAGAAGAATCAAACAGGAATCGAGTAATAAGATGTACAACGAAGAAGAACTCAAGAAGTGCGGTTTGGTACTTGGCGATTTCCATCTCCCATATAATCCTAAGCTGGTTCCCCACACCAGGGAATTAAGAAAACACATGACCAAACCTGAACGCAAGCTTTGGTTCGACTATCTTCGTAAATTCAAACATCGAGTTCTGCGTCAACGCCCTATTGACAATTACATCGTTGATTTTTACTGTCCTGCATTGAAGCTGGTTATTGAAATTGACGGTGAATCTCACTTCACAGAAGAAGGCAAGCAATACGATGAGGAACGCACCGCAGTACTGGAAGGATGGGGGTTAAGGATTATAAGATTCTTGAATACAGAGGTTGTGCAGAATTTTGATGGGGTTTGCCAGAAGATAGAAGAGATAGCAGAATCCCTCCGGCCTAACGGCCACCTCCCTTGATGACTGATCCCTCCGCCCTTCGGGCACCTCCCTTAAAAAGGGAGGCTACCTAACATGTCCCCCTTCCTAAGGTGGGCAAAGGGGGATCAGAAACGACCTTTATTTCTTGCGATCTTTTCGCGTACGCGAAAAGGAGCATTATTAATCGGGGTCCCCGCACGGACACGGAGCGAACGCGGAGTGGACGTGTGGGGTGATTGGTACGGCATGCCTTTTCCCTACACCTCTCGCACCAAAAATTTGACTTTATACCTCTTTCTTTTATAATTTGATCAAAACCAACCCAGAGGAGGATCAAATGAAGAAAACACTTATCGCCGCAGCAGCAATCCTTCTGGCCTTAACTTCCCTTACTGCACAACCTCAAACCCGCACATTAAGTATAAAGGAAACGGCAGAAATCTCTGTCTCTCCAGACCTCTGCATTATGACCATCCTCGTTGAAACCACCAATAAAGATAGAAACGAGGCCTACAATGAAAACAAGGATATCATGAGTCGAATCATCATTGTCTTGAAGGATGATAGTGAAATAGAGGCTAAGGACATCCAGACAACCCATTTTACTGCAAAACCGATCTATCGCCGCACGGTTCTAGGCAAGCATGTTTTCGAGGGGTACAATATCTCCACAGGACTGAAGGTGAAAATCAGAGACTTCACAAAGATTCTACCGATCATGGAGGCAGTAATACAAGCTGGCGCAACAAAGATCACCAACGTCACGTTCACCCTTGATGAGCCAAAAAAGTACGAAGCCCGTATCCGAGAAAAAGCAATGAAAGCGGCTCAGACCAAAGCCTCACAAATAGCAAAGCTTTCGGGTGTAGAACTAGGTAAACCTCTAAGCGTCTCCGAGTTTCCACCTCCACAATCCTTCCAGACGCAGCAATACAGACGAGTTGTAGCTATGGCCGCAGGTCTTCAGATACAGGGGGGCCGTACTGCTGAGTCGGTTCCTGTTGCTCTTGA
>DAOVCF010000149.1 GCA_030670165.1 Candidatus Stahliibacteriota bacterium
GCGAGATAGCCGGTCTCAAGGACGTTCGCTTCCACGACTTAAGGCATACATGCGGAACCTTGCTGAATATGCTAAACGCTAACGAATACACCATCACTGCTCTTATGGGGCACCGCACTTTGGCCGCGTCCAAGCGATACGTCCATACCCCGCCTGAAACAGTCAGAGAAGCGTCTAACGCTTTAGGAGACCGCCTGAGACGTATCCTAGACGGCAGTGACTAACACACCCGCTGACACAGCCCCGATTCGGACAGACGTAAGTTGCATAGTTAGGTAGCCTTGCACTCCGGTAAAGAGTTTCCTAAACCGTAGGTCGTGGGTTCGAGTCCCGCCAGGGGTATAGAAATATGGACTGAACCCGGGAGCCTCGTGAGGATGACGTGGTCTCGTGGGGTATTTGACCGGGGTCCCCGCTCAGCCGCGAAGCGGATGAGTGGGGTAAAAAAAAGGAGTTTCATGGCAAAGAAATCAAAATCACCCTTCAGGAGTGGACATAAGCACATCAAGCAGGAAGATGCCTTCACCAACACGATAGAGAAGGTCTATGAGTACTACGTAAAAGCCCCTTTACAGGCGATAGTAACGACCATTGCGGTAATAGGCATCATCGTGATCGGTTCTATCCTCATTTCAAGATTGGCGGGTGGAGGTTCAAAAGCACCTCCAAAGGAAGCGGCCCTTTCGCTTCTTACCGCTCAACAGCTTGTCGGGAGATCCCCTGAAGACGCCGAGGACACGCTCCGCAGCCTCATCATACGCTCCCCGCGAACGCTGGCCGGCAAAAAGGCACACTACTACCTGGGGCAAGCACTTTACATGCAGGGAAAGTACGAAGAAGCTCTGACTGAGTTTGAGGAGTTCGAGAAGATCTACCCGGTCAAAAAATCCTTCCTTAAGGGTGCCGCTCTATATGCTCAGGGTAACTGTCTTGAGGAACTGCAGAGACTCGAGGAAGCTATTGATCGCTACCTTAAGTTGCCCGAAAGATATCCTGAATCCAGCTTTATTCCATTCGCCAAACTGGGAGCCGGACGATGCATGGTTTTTCTCAAACAATACGATCGTGCAGAGCCGCTTTATAACGAGATGCTCGAAGACTACACCAGAAATGATTACCAGGTAATCAATGCAAGCATCAAAGGCGAACTGGGCAAGATAGACGCGTTGCGCAACATCTTCTAGACCCCACTATCCGTAAACGTCCGTTTGAGACGTGGCAGATAAAACAACAGGATAGAATTTTTCTGTGTGGGTTCCCTCAGAGGGTATCGGTGGGCGACGGTTTACGTTCCAGATCTATCCCCTCGATGAGAAAAAGAACGTCCTGCCGGTACTCTTCGAATGCGGCTTTTGCCAGTTCCTGCTCGTTCAGTTTTTCTTCAGAATCCCCCAGAACATTCTCCGTGATATAACGCTCCCCTTCCTGTATGCCGACTGAGAAGGCGATCCTGTAAATCCCAACGAGCCCATTTGTAAGTGTGGAGTCAAGAACAATTCCCAGGGAATCACAAACCCCTTCTGCAAACAAGACACCTGAGGTCTCCCAGGTACTCATTGCCTCGGCCTCAACATCAATCTCAGCCGCTGAAAGCGTTCCGGTAATGAAATGCGCGGTCGCATCCAAGGTAAAGATAAACCCCTCCAGGAATCCTATCCGGAAGGTCTGTTCGGCAATGGCTTCGCGCAGAGGACAGTCGCTATCACAAGAAAACCCCAAACCTAAAACCATCACCATAATAAAAAAAAGACGAGCTTTCTTTATCATGCGTTAAGTATAGAGCTTGGATATTGAAAGTCAACCTGGGGGTTGCACAACCAGAAAAAGAAACACAAAACCAGGACGACCTTTGAGCCGTCCTGGATCAGTTTGAGAAATCTCCTTTAACGCACAAGTACAATCTTGTGGGTGCGGTCGAACTGAGGGGTCAAGATTCGCACAAAGTACAATCCGTTGGCAAGCATTCGGCCTTCCTTGTCCTTTTCGTTCCAATGGAGCCTGCCTTTTCCCGATAGCTCCCCGTCGTGAAGTATCTCGACAAGCTTTCCGCTCACATCGTAGACCCGTACGGAAACCTTTGTGGGAACCCCAATCGAGTAACTTATAGAGGGCGGTACCCTAAAGGGATTGGTTCCTGCGAGCTCAATACGCAGAACCTCAGCCGATTCGGCAACCCCTGTATAGGGGCCGTGGAAATGCACCTGGATGTGCGGGGAGTATATCGTATCTTCGGTCGCGCTGGTCGCATGGAACGTAGCAACATAGGAACAGTTCTCCTCGCATCCGTAGTCGTCAAACCCGACAAAGATCGAGTCGCCGACCGCAAGACTACCCGCTACGAGCACGCTGTCCGCATAATCATCGCCGTGAAAACCGGCAGAGGTGATATCGCAGTGGCAGTAGAAGTTCGCTGCCGGTTCGGTTCCGGTATTCGTAAAGTATGCGGCAGGCTCCAGGTGTTCCAGCGTATCGCCTTCCTGGGGTTCAAGGATCGTTGTCGCCGTAACCGCAACGCCCCGGATAACGCAGGAATCAACAAAGACGTTGTTTCCGGGATTGTCGTCATAGATGTTACTATCAGGCAATATGTAGACCGTGACCTTAACCTCGTAGACATCACCGACGTTACCCGAAGGTGTCCAAGCCAGAAATCCGATTGAGATATCCTCACCAGAACTGATAATTTTGGGCATCAGGCTGTTTTCACTGTAACTGGATCCCGGACCGGTGATTGTGCAATTCGCGTAAAAGGAGTCCTTGGCCTCGCCGAAGTTGCCGATTCTAGCACTAGGGGATACGCTGGACTGATTCTCGATTCTTCCCACAGGACGGTAGATACAGGTCACCGCAAGATCACGGCCCTGGCCTTGGCCGGGACCCAAGCGCCAGTTGTAGTAGATCTCGAAGTTACCATCGCGGCTGTCGCTCCAGATGATGTGGATATTGCCGTTGGGGTCTGCGGTTACGTTGGGGTATCGAGATTCGTAGCTGTCATAGGATGTCAGCGATTGATAGGGATCGTTGCAGTAGATCTCGGCGGTCGCCTCTTCAGAAAGATACCTCCCATGCCAAGCGCTCCATACGTTGCCTGAGGTGTCCGTACATATCGAGGAACCATCACCGATCATGCCAGCTTTACTCAGATTTTCCGGCCAGTTCCACATTCCACCGATTTTGGAAGCTCTATAGATCGAGTTGTTCTCGCCTGCATAAACCACGTGGATGTTGCCCCATTTATCGCTGCAGATCGAGGGGGCAACGTTAGGATTACAGTTGGTGACGTAGGTGCTCAGTATATCGGATACGGTCCAGTTTGAACCATCAGCACTCGTCCCGTATCCGAGGTTGTCTTTCCAGGACTGGATCCAGGCCGCGTGTATATTGCCATCCGGGCCGATGCAGATAGTAGGGTAGTACGAGAAGCCGCCGTAAGAACCAGGGGGAGGGCCAATTATCTCTACCGGTTGCGAGAAGGCTCCTCCGGCCGCACGATACTGATATGCCAGACAGAGCCCCAGAGAATCGTCGTAGTAGTTGAAGACGCAATGGGTGTTGCCCGAAGCATCGTCTGCTATGGCCGGACAAAGGCTAGATGTGCCTGGCCAACCGTGCTCTACGATAGGATTAACTCCCGAACCGGCGACCTCACGGAAGTAGAGAGAATTAACAGACCAGTCAATGTGGGCGTTCGTATCGGATACAGACAGAACAGGTTCACAGCCGTAGTCCGAGTTTATCGCTATGCCCGACGCTGACGATTCGAGACAACATCCTACAGGAAAATGCCCGTAACGAACGGTGGAAGAGGAAAAGGTTTTGTCATACCACGTGATGTGGATGTCCTCATCGCTGGCCCCTATCCCCCAGCCACCGGTTCGGCTTGTATAGGAGATTGAGTCTGTTACTGTGATCCTTGTACTCCGGTGCCACTGGCCGAACATAGGAACCGCAGCCAGCACCAAAAGAACAATGATAACCAAGGTTTTGCGCATTACACGCCTCCTTTGACGTTTTACGCTCAACTCATTCCTAACCACCCTCTCCCATATCACTTATGTGTGCTCTTTTAGAAATCCCTGGTTAATGCTACTCTATCAATTCTAAGAAGGTCTGATGCTTTGTCAAGTCTCTTCTGGAAGCCTATCTTGGACTCTACACTGGAAATCCTGGAAGCGTGGAACAGACGCTCGACTACCTTATCGTCATGAAGCCAGTCACAGGAACTGAAATCAAAACAGAAGGGCTCCAATTTTTCACCTCCATAAGCGAGCGGTTTTTAAACTTATATTAGCTTCTAGCAATTTCCATGCCACAGTCTTATCCCATAACATTCAGGAATTCAAGAACTTAGCTGATGGGTTTTCAATAACATCCGGGTTCGGGTTATACGAAAGGTCAAACCCTGGAACAAAAGTTATAACTCTACCTTAAAACCCTATTCTTACCCTGATCGTTGACAGAAGAAGCCGGAGGTGTATCATCCTGGATGCGTCAATTGATTCCGGTACTGGCACTGTTATTTTTTACAAGATGCGGCCCTGAAATAGTTTTCGAGGAAACCAGGTTTGCCCTGGGGACCTACGTAACCATAAAGGCCTGGGGCGAGCCTGACTCCCTGCTGAAAGGCGCGGTGAACGCCGCGTTTCGAGAGATAGATCGCATCGACAGCCTCTCAAGCATCTTTTCCACCCGGAGTGCGGTATATCAACTCAACCAGGAGGGCAAGATAGTCTCGGCTGAGCTGGCCGGATTGATCCAGAAAGCCCTTGAGGTATCGGCAAAGAGCGAGGGAGCGTTCGATCCGACGGTGATGCCTTTGATCCAGATATGGGGTTTTTACGATTCAACCGGCCACGAACGTAAGGTGCCTTCAGAAAAGGGAATAGAGGAAGTGCTGAAATTCGTTGACTACAG
>DAOVCF010000030.1 GCA_030670165.1 Candidatus Stahliibacteriota bacterium
TGCCGGGGTAAAGTTCAACGGACGACGCAGTGACATCCATGCCGCGCTCGGCTCACTGGACACTAAAGGGGCCGATGCTATCCTGCTGGTGAGCGACGGGCGGCACAACGGCCCGGATGAACTTGAGGGTAAGCTTTTGCCAATGCCTCTCCACGCACTCGCAATCGGAGCAAAAAACCTCCCTGATATAGGCATAGAAGAACTCCAGATGCTTGACTCCACACAACTGCGTGTCAGATTGAGATCAAATCTTGAAGCCGAAACCATTAGTCGGTTAGATTTCTATAGGGATGGTAATAAAGTTGCGGGACGTGAAGTAAAAATCGCAGCGGATGGGTTGACCGAACTAACCGTTCCGATCCCCCAAGACGGCTCGAAAACAGCCTGGCGAGTGAAACTCGACAGCTTGCCCTTGGAAGACAGACTGGACAACAACACCCTTGTTTTTCGAGCGCCCCAGAAATCAAGACAACTGGAGGTGCTCTTCATCGCAGGAACGATCTCACAGGAAACGGAGTTGATCCTTGCGGCACTGCGTAACCTGCCTGGGATAAGGCTCTCCACGCACGTCGAGGTCGCGCCGGGTAGGATCGTTGGGAGTGCGACAAAACAACCGGACGTGCTGGTCGTTGGTCCGATGCGAACCGACCTATCGAAAAGAACCCAGGAACTGGTAAGGGATGCCGTAAAGGAAGCCGTGCCTGTTATGCTCATCTCTGTGGCCGAGCGTCCCCCATCCGGCTTAATGAACCTCTTTCCTCTCAAAGCAACGAGGCGTCGGTTCGATCCCACCCCCCCCTGGCAATACTCGCCACTTGCAGAGCTTCTCATGGCCGGATGGCATCCTGAAACAGGAGGTGCAGAGAATCCATCGCAGGCCATGTGTGTGGCAAAGCCCGGCGCCCAAACCCTGGTAGGCAAAGACGGGGCCGCATTTATAGCCGGAGCCAACGAGCCGGTCAGAACGATCGGGGTCGAGCTGCCTGATCTCGTTTCAGCCATCCGGCGGGATCGGGAAGGTTTTAGCTCTTTTATCCGAACCGCACTGGCCTACCTTGTAGAAGGTGAGGGATTCCCTTTCAGGTTCGGGGTGGAGGAATCAACCGATGCCTCATTAAGGCTTGCACTCTTTTCTGAAGTGGAGGTGACCGGGGGCGGAATCCAAGCCTGGCTGATGCCGGACTCGCATGCGCTGAACGTCATCCCATTGAGTACCAACTCGTTTCGTCTTTCTGGAACGCCACCCGCCGGAGCCTATCGCCTTGGTATATCATGGAACAATCAAAGATTCGCCCCACGGGGTGGAATCGAAATAACCCCGGCTCCTCCCGAACAGCCCTCGCGGGGAGCCAACTATGAGCTGCTCGCGCATCTGGCATGGCAAAACTCAGGAGAACTCGTTACGATTACAGAATTGGAAGAACTCGTTGAATCCATCCCACGCAGAAAGACCTTTAATTTCAAACCACTACAGAACCCGTTGCTCGTGATCCTGGTGGTGGCCCTTTCCCTGGTGGAGATATGGCACAGAAGAAAGACAGGCTTGCCCTGATCGGGACTCTTATCTTTGCAGTTTTGGCATTAGGTGGCGGATTGGGAGAATATATGGGGCAGGAACTAAGCCAGCAGGGGCTGGGTGGGCGTTTGGTGGTGTTTCTTCTTTCCATGATGCCCATCTCCGAGCTGCGCGGAGCCGTACCACTGGGTATACACGGCTTCGGTCTTCCCTGGCTTGAAGTCTCGCTTATAGCGCTTGCAGGAAACATCCTGCCTGTGATCCCCATCCTCTTTCTTTTTGACGCCGTAATGCGCCTCCTCGGTCGCCTCAAGATATTCCGCCGTTTCTTCGACTGGCTCATTGCTCACGCCCAAAGGAAAGGGGGACTCATCGAACGCTACGAGTATCTGGGGTTGTTCCTGTTCGTAGCGATACCTTTACCTATAACCGGCGCATGGACCGGCGCTCTTATCGCGTCTGTTCTGAGGATGCCGCCCTGGCGCTCTTTCCTTACGATCTGTGTGGGGGTGCTCACGGCGGACGTTATCGTAACTTCCTTTTCCCTGTTAGGGTGGTGGGGGCTGGCAGCGGCTGTAATCGTACTGCCTGTGCTGTGGTTTTTCTCACGTTGGTTGGAGACTAAAGGGAAGAAAAAAACCGGAGCCGACGAGACTCGAACTCGCGACCTCTAGCGTGACAGGCTAGCGTTCTAACCAAACTGAACTACGGCTCCCTGAGATTGGATTATATTTAAAGCGAGGCCCGTGTCAACCACACGGGCCTTTCAACTTTCCTCGTCTAACGTTACTCTTTCCCTATTGGAAAATAAACTCTACACGCGCGTACTCTGGGTTCTCCACAACGGCAATCTCAGTGTGGTAAAGACGCTCGCTAAGATAACGCTGTGCGATATCAGCTATATAGCTATCCGAAGCGGTTATTCTGATCCGGGAGAAACCCTTCTCTTTAAAGCGGTTGAGAACGTACTGATAATAGCAAGTGATCTTTTCAGAGACAATCGGATCGTAGGTTGCAATCTCTGATTCCTTCACCGCAACTACGCTATCGTAAGCAATCCCATTCAGATCGATAGGCCGGCCGATCTTGCGCATGCGGGAACCGTCTTTCATGGTCAGGATTATAATGTAGGAATAGACATCGCCTACACGCATCACCTCGGTGAGTTCGTCACCGCGCCCATCCCAGCTAATGGAAGCCGGCAGGGAGCCTTTACCTTGAAGGGTGCGAAAGGTACTACCTCTTGCATCCAGTATCTGCACTTCCCATTCGCCCACACCACGCTCCTGGTAGGGAGCCGTTTCTACACTCAAAACCTCGTGGTCAAGATTGTAGAACCTGGAAATCTGAACCGGGATACGCAAAAGATAGGGATCGGCCATGAAGGTGCTTCGACCAACCGCCATCTCCACCTGGGTGATAAGATTTGGGTCAAGGATGAACCTGTTGGCACCCAGGAGAATCCCTATAGGCTGGTAAGGATCTATCTCGTAGTAGAACGCCTTCGGCTTACTCTCGATGATTGCTTTCCCTGTTACAACCCTTTCCCCTAGCTGCTGGCCTAAGAGAGTTACCGGAATAACAACTAACGTCGTCAAGAGAACAAACAGTATCTTCCTCAAAGCGAACCTCCTAAGTCAAGATGAACCTGAAGGTAATGGTAGCGTTTCGTTTGCCAATACCATCGGCGGGCTTGAACTTCCAGCGAGCCAGGGCTAACTTAACAGCAGAATCCCAGTTCGGATAGCCGGTGCTCTGGGCCACGATCATAGTGGAAAGCACATTCCCTGCGGCATCGGCTGCGAAGCGGATAGTAACCGTGACATTGGTCAGACCCTTCTGCCTTGCCCAGGGCGGATACGCAGGGAAGGGGCTGGTTACAATATCTGAAGGCGACAGGTCGCCCGAGAGAGAAAAGGTCGACTTCTTAGCGCCTCCATCAGTAACGGCCTGTTTAGCCGCGCCATCACCACCGGCTTTCTCAAACTTAGGTTTCTCCACCTGAGAGCCGATCTGTGTGGCTTTACTGTCCAATTCGATTGAACTGCCAACGCCAGACGCGATTTGATCGAAGGGATTCTGGGCACCAGTGCCGCCGACACTACGTGAGATGTCGATCGGAGCCTGGGCCAATATCTCCTCCGTCGAAAGCCGCGCATTGGGACCGATTCTGATAACATCACCGGTTAAGCTGGCCTGGCCCTTATCCAGGGAGAACTCATCAACCTCCATCTGGGACTGGAAAGAAACCTTGCCCTTTGAGAGATCGATGGGTGCAGTCTCGTCTGCTGTGCCACCCGGCATGAACTGTTCCTGCTGAACAAGCTGCTGGGCTTTAGGGGGTAAAGTGGGATCGTAGACCACATCTATATTCTGACCTAGATATTCACTTACTCTGCGTCCCCTCAAATCCAACGAGAGGAAGAAAATCAACCCATGCAGGGCCACTGAAACGGCAAGCCCGACCCACAGGCGTTTGTTTGCAAAAATCTCACCAAGACCGCGAGCCGTGTTAGAGATGGCCAGCCACCACGCATGCAACCAATCCCTGGGATGCGGGCTGATCTCTAATCCCATAAAACTAGCCATTTTTCATCTCCTTCATTAGCCACTGGTGGCTTCTTCTTTCTTGACAATGCGCTTAGTAGATAGCGCTATGCGCTGCGCTCCCGCATCTTTAACCATCGTTAAAAGATCCATAACCCATTGGGAAGGTGCACTCTTATCAGCACGAATGACAACCAGATAGAAGGGGTCCTCGTTCATCTTCTGCTGAATCCGCCGCTCGATAGAAGGTAGGGGCATAAGCGAATCGTTAAGATAGAGCTTACGATCCTCAGGATTATCCATAGTACCTACGAGGGCTATCGTCAGGTTATCCTCTGTCTTTCGTTCCATCGTGTTAGCTCTGGGCACCTCTACAGGAGTCTCTTCATGCGTAAGCAGTTGCGTCGCGGTCATCATCATCATCAGAACGATAATCAAGGCCACAGCAGCCATAGGCATGATAGCCTTCTGGACGTCAAGCTCACGCTTTGCCTTATGCTCAGCCATTACGACCCACCTTCTTCTAAAGGCTTACCTCGCAGGAGTGCCAGTTTAACCGCCTTCTTCTCCTTTGCCAGATCGAGGATCTCTACCACGTCGCCGTGGCTAACCCCACCGTCAGCACGTACCACTACCATCTTATCAACGCTGCGCTGGAGCAGAAGCTCAATCAGTGGGCCTATCCGTTCTTTCTCGATAGGCTCCTCGTTCAAAAGATAGGTGCCGTCGGCCCTAAGGTAGATGGCAACCTTGAACTCATCGCTTTGGTCGGTTGCTCCTCCGGAAATTACGCCTGGGGCCTTCACAAAGATTCCGCTCTCCAGAAGCGCAGGAAGGGTAACGATGAAGAAGATAACGAGGCTCAGGGCAATATCAACCAAAGAGGTGATCTGAGCCTCTCCGGATCGATGCGCTTTCCTGCTAGGCTTGCGGATTCTCATAGGAACCACCTTTGGACATCGAGATGAGCTTGAGGAGCTGACGCATGAAGGACTCCATCTCATCCGTCAAATCGGTGGACTTCTTGGCAAAGTAGTTGTAGGCGAAGATGGTCGGCACGGCAACTATCAATCCGAAAGCGGTAGTGTAAAGGGCTTCCTGAACACCTTTCGCAACCACGGCAGGGCCGCCCGAACCAGACGTAGCGATGTTAGCGAATGCGTTGATAAGACCAAGAACTGTGCCCAAAAGTCCTAGAAGCGGCGCCACGTTGCCTATGGTATTGAGACCACCAAAGAAACGTTCCATCCTGGTCCGTTGCTCGAGGATCTCGCTTTCCATGAGCTCAACGATCATCTCGTCGGGGAGATTGTAGTTCTCGAAAGCAACACGAACAATGTGAGCGAAAGGAACATCGTAGTTCTTTACCAGGGCAAGCACCTCGGGGATACCACCTGTTGCAAACGTCTCCTTAACCTTCTCGAAGAACCTCGCGGCCTTGACACGTCGTTTGCCGAAGTAAATAAACCGTTCCACGATCAATGCGATCGCGATAACTGAAACCACGAGAATCACTGTCATAACCCAACTGAATTTCGGATTGACCAGCTGGAGTAACTTCATCGTACCTCCTTTAACAATGCTTTGACCAAAGTATAGTCCATTTTTCCCTTCTTGTCAAGTCTTTATCCCCTAATGGGATACATCCTTGAAATCACCACTTTTTCTCATCTATAAGACGTTCGAGCTCGCCTTTACGTTTACGGAAAGAAAACAAGTCGCCTAACTTCCAAGACGCGCAATTCCAGCCACTTACCACCTGCCGCCCGACTCTTAAACAAAAACCGCGGCACTCCTCTGAGGCTTAAACGTATTATTATAATAAAATTTGAACAAAGGTCAATCGGAAAGATACCCTGGGCAAAAAGCTCAGTCATAAAACTGAAGGCCAGGATATCTCCGAAAGATGGAAATCCGTACTTCGAAGACGTCGAACCCCTCTAGCGAACAAGCAACTCGGCTGAACCGCGCAGTGTCTTGATATCATCCAGATACTCCTTTACAAAATCAGTCTGGGCGTAGGAGTTCTCAAGTCGATTCAAAGCCTCGATGGCCTTTTGGCCATCTTCCTTGCGAGCAAATGGATCGCCGTTACCTGCACGTTCCAGGAGGGCCGCTGCCTGGAAAAAAAGCACACGTGGGGCAAGCTCATACAGATCAGGATAGGATCTCATGAATATCTCGCTTCGAAGTATTACCCGTTCCCAATCCTTGGAGAGCACCGCGGCACGAATCAGTTCGTAGGATGCCTCGGGTAGTATGTTACTTACATCCTGAAACTTACTCCACCGGATGATTCGCTCAAGCCTTTCTATGGCAGGTCCGTAGTCGGCGAGTTCAATCTCCATGCGCGCGAGCTGCAAGAGAAGCGGCGGCAGGTATGCGCTTTGAGGATTGACGTGGGAAAGCTTTGCAACTACACCGATAAGATGATCGGTCTGCCAAAGCGCCGTATCCCGCTCTCCGATTCGATAGTGGAAAGCCTCCAGCGGCAACGTCGAGTTCTGAGCAAGACTGAAACTTTTTGCCACTTCCATAGCCTGCTCCTCATCGCCTTTGGCCATAGAGGCGTCGAAGATCAAGAGAAGTATCTCTTTATACAGATCGACAAACGGGAAATGGTGGAGTTTCGCCTGCCTAATGAGACGATTCAGGGTCTTTTCTGCCGCATCCACATCATCCATTTCGATCTGAGCACGCACCAAACGAGTCCACGAGTCGCGCACCTCTTCCCGGTCCGGGAAAACGGAAAGCAGATCATCGTAGGCAGAAGCGGCAAGTTCAGGCCTGCCGCTTTGTTCGTAGGAGCGGGCTTCAAAGTAAAACCCCTGCATTTGCATCTGGGGCACCGATGAAAAGTTCAATCGGGAAAAGACCTCGGCAGCACCTCGGAAGTCACGCCTTGCATAAAAAACCATGCCCTCCAGGAATATCGCAATCTGACTTTCCCACTCCGTCAGGGATTCCTCTCGCAGGGCTGAAAGAACAGGTTCTATACCCTCCATTTCCCGTTTTCCAAGCAAACTCCATCCAAGACCAAAAAGACCCAGATGACGAAGATCGTCAAAGTCACTCTTCATACAGTACTCATAGAAAGGCTTCGCCAGATCCTCATAACGACCTCCAGCGTAGTAGTAGGCGTCAGCTACAGCCAGATGAGCAGCGGTCACAAAGTAGCTTTCTTCCTCCGATTGCATACCGCGTTCTCGAACTGCATCTGCCAATCTCACTACAAGCTGGTAGTTAGCCTGTTCGTTCTGGGCAACCCCATACAGCGCTACCATAAGATCGCCAAGGGGCGTGGAGCTGGATATATCAAGACCCCTAAGAGACTCCTCAAGGATGGGAACCGCACGCTCGTATTCACCCTCCCTGAAGAGATCGGCAACCCGCAGAGCACGATAGAGTTCATCCGCATTGCGTCTAACAAAGTGCGCCTCGGTGGCAGGATCGGCCTTGCTTGCGGACGTCACCCACTTGGCGTACAAATCGAACGAGACGTTATCCTGAGCCTCTCTGAACCACCTCTTGGCGTCGGTAGAACGCTCCTCTGCCCACTCAACCCGTCCCCTCATAAGGGCAAGCGAACGCTGAGGAAGGAGCCATTGATACGAGAAGGAATCCGGCACCGCAAGATGTGCCTTGCGCGAGTTATCGCGTTCCAAAAGGGCCGCAGCCATATCGTAGCGTGAGAGCGCCTGGTATGGGAAGCGCAGATCAGAAAGCCGCTTTAAGGAATCCTCAGCCTTCTGGTAGCGCCCCTGACGAAGCAGTCTGTGGGCACACAGAAAACGTCCCGTTGAGCCCTCAGGCAAAACCTGAACCTCATCATTAAGATGGTATCGCAAAGCCTGCGCCGGGACTGGTTGATCGGGTAGAAACTTCAAGGCCTTTTCAGAATCACGCTCTACTAAAAGAAAGTAAAGAAGCGAGTCATCGGTCTCTGCCTTTCCCTTCTCCCAGTAGGAAAGAAGAGAGGAGAGGAAATCAAGATCGACGCTTTGCGCCGCCTCTCGGTCGGCCTGGAGTGTTTTAAGGCTTCGTCTTGCCGCGTCAAGATCGCCGCCCATCCAGTCGCCGGTTATACGATAGAGTAGAATCTGACGCCTCACCTCAGGTGCAGGCGAGGTCCCAAGCTGTATCGCCAGGATCTTCATCGCCTCATCGTGCTTCAGTTGTCCAAGCAGCTCGAAAGGACCGACCATTGCCGGGCTTAAAGGCTTGCCGCCAAGGCCAAGGGTAAGGATCGTGGCATCAATGCACTTCTCGATCTCTTCATCAAGCGAGAAGCCGGCAAGCGCGAAGAGATAGTGATCCGTGACCCATTCTGGCAGTCGGTATGCGAAATGCGGCTTGCGCTGTAATACCTCCGAAGCCTCGACAGTGCGAACCCCCAAACCATCCTGGCTGATTAGCAACAAAAGCAATGCGACCATCACGTTCTCCTAAAGTAATTCTCCATCTCTTCCATATTATAGAAACAGATTACCCTCACTCAAGGGGTGCAATCTTTTCCTCACGCGGCGTCCATCTTCCATACTCTCCCAAGCCCCAGCCATATCTACACGTATGTTTGCCCCGGATTCGATCGGTGCAGCTGTGAAAAATACAAAGATGAGGGAGAAAGAAGCAGCGGCACTACTGCAACTGACTGCGGCAGTAAGTCAGGAGTTGCTCGGCATAGCTTCGATATGGGTTATCTGCTGCGGCGGTGGCAAGGAACTTCTCGAACGGAGGGATTGCCTTGCGGAAATGATCATGTGCCGATGTAACGTTGGTTTCCTTCAAGTCATCACCGCGGGAAGCATACCCAACCCCAAGAATATACAGGAGTTCACCTTTAACATCTTTTGGGTATTGCTTTTTGAAGTTCTCGCCTTCCTCAATCAGGTCCTTCCACTCCTTGAGGGAGTAGAAAGCAAAGAGACGCAGCCTCTTTGCGTCCTTGATGACATCTTCGTTAGCCTGCGACGCCAGGGCTGATGCTGTCCACTCAAGCACCTTACGGTAGTTATTATCATCATAAAACCTTTGAGCTAACTGAAACTGGAAGGTGGGCAGATCCTTTGAACCGGGAAGGTCTGCGGCGAAGTTCTTCAAGAGACGTTCAAGGGTATCGGTTGCGAAAAACCCGTAGTCTCCGGCGATCATCTCGTCAGAGAGCCTGGTGTAACACTGCTCAAGACCGGTGTTAGCCACCGAGGCCTTCGTAGTTCTGCAAATCTCCTTCCAGTTGCTGATCGCCTCGGACAAACGCCCTGCATTGTAGTAGGCCTGGGAAAGATTGACGCGAATCTCGTAGATGTCTGAACTATCGGCAACCAGGTCAATGGCCCTGTTGAAGAAGATTATGGCTTGATCATAGTCCTCTGCGAGGAAACTCAACCATCCGACAAGATAGGTGGCCCGGCCTGCCTTGGAATAATCAGGATAGTCCTCGGAGACACGTCTGAAGTAAAGAACCGCCGTACGCTGATCCCCAAGACGGTCGTAGGCCAGTGCCTTATAGTAGAGATTCTTTGGGACAAGCGACTTTGCCAAAGGTCCCCACGTCCCTTCCAGAGGTATCTGTTGATAACCCGCCTCGTCAAAGAAAAGCCCGATGGCTTCGTGGTACCTCTGATCGTTAAACTCGTTGATCGCCTGGCCGAAAAACGCCGCCACATAACCCTCCACCGTCGCAGGATGAAGCTGCTTGAACTCACCGCGCGCCTCACTACAACGTCCCAGGTGCATAAGGCACCAGGCAAGCCCCTGATGGGCAAAGGTATAGATCTCGGAGGAGCTGTAGTCGTTCATCAGTTCCCGGTAACGCAGCATCGCTTGCTGGTATTCCCCCTGATAGTAAAGCGCTTCTGCAACATGGAAGAGGATATGGGGGCGGAATACAGGGTCTCCCTCCGGGTATCTCTCAAGATAACTCCGGGCCTCATTTAGAAGAGCCGCGTAGCTGCCCTTCTCATACAGATCAAGGATGATCGAGTTCTGTAACGCGTCTCTCAACACCACAAGATCAGTGCTGTTTATAATCTCTTTAAGACCAGAGACCTGCTCTGGGGTAAGCCCTCCCTCCAGCTTCACCTCCCCGCTTTCGTGGAAAAGCCCGTGAGGTTTTTGTTCCCGAATTGCTCCCTTGTATTCCTCTGTAATAGTAATCTGCATCTCCCCTGCAGCAGAAAGCACGGGAGATGCAGATAATAGAATTGTTAAGGCCAGGATAAGCGTTAGCCGATTCCTTTTCTGCATTGAGAGATAAACCTCTCTAC
This sequence comes from Candidatus Stahliibacteriota bacterium, assembly GCA_030670165.1. Classification (GTDB taxonomy): domain Bacteria; phylum Hydrothermota; class Tepidihabitantia; order B3-TA06; family B3-TA06; genus B3-TA06. The sequence goes on from DAOVCF010000030.1 coordinate 10,330, forward strand.
TTGATCTGTGTTCTTCGCGTAGAAATCACTATCGGCGTAGGTTTCCTTAATGACCTTGAAGTTTTTCAAAGCATTACGGTAGTACCCGGCACGAACCTGAGGTGAAGACTCTTGGTCTCCTAGGTTATAGTAGGACAAACCGAGGAAGTAGTAAACGAATGGAGCAAGATCTATCCTTGGGTTTTCGCCGGTCTCGTAGTAGCCCTTCCACGACTCGAACTCGGTGACTGCATCGGTGTAGTTATCTGTCTGGAAATGTACCCTTCCGAGCTGATAGGAGATGTCGGGCATCCTGTCTCTGGTAGCCGAAATATCGGACCAGTTCTTGAGTTCAACCAGAACATCCTTGGCTTCATCGAAACTTTTGTCCTCAATAAGAAGCAGGCTCAGGAGGAACAAGGGATCAGGCAGGTAGGTGCTACGCGGATTACGCGTCCGGATCATCTCTATCTTCCCCCGCAGATCACCGATATTCACGACGCTGGTATCTCGCATGGCCTGGTCATAGTAGAGCTGTTCGATGTATTCAGTGGTTCCCAGTTCGCTTTGCAGTTTCTTTGCATACTCCTCGGCTGCTCCTTCATCGCCAGAGGAGTAGTAGTGATTGTAAAGCAACGCCAATCCGTACCCGTAGGCCGGCTTGTAGATCCTGGGATTGACAGACATCTTACTCTTGACCGCTTCGGTTGCAGAGACCGCGGCATCAACCCGGCCTCCACGAAGATTGAACTCTATAATCTTATGCCAGGCGTCTCCCGCCCTTACGCGATCAGGGTAGTCATCGGCGATATGCTGGTAAATCTGTAACGCATCGCCGTAGCCGCCGAGCGCTTCCAGACATAACCCGCGCCAGTAGAGACTCTTGTCGATAAGGCTATCCGCAATCTCATTGTAGCGCACACGTTCACCGGCATCCTCACGTCTCACAGCAATGCCAAGTGCATTCTCGTAGTCTTTTTCATTCATGAACCAGTTACCAGCGTTCGCATAGTCGCCTTTGTAGTAGTAAGCGAGCGCCTTTCCGTAAGCGGCAAGAACCAAAGCATCCTTCTTAAGGGTAGCAGTCGGACTCTCAGGATTGGTAAGGGCATCAAACTCCTTAAGGGCCTCATCGTAGTAGCCTTCTCCTGTCTCAAGCTTATACCATGCCAGAGTAACCTTAGCCAGGGTACTCATATAGGACTCAGGATACTTCTTAAGGATCTCCTGGTACTTCTCTCGTGCGCCCTCGCGCCTCTTTATGTTACGGATCTCTCCACGTGCGTAAGAGGAGTAGTATGTTGCATCGGCCTGGTTATAGAGGAGATACGCCCGCCAGTCACCGCCGTACTCAAGAGCAACCGAATCCCGCTCAAATATCGTGAAGTAAGTGTGAGGCATGGTCATCGCGGTGTTATAGCTTTCACGATTATCCTGCCTGTTGAGCGCCAGAAGTGCCATGGTCAGGGCCGTCTCATACACCAAAAGCTCCTCTTTAGTGGCATGGTCAGGTGAAGGTAGATCAACGGTGACTTCACGGTAGTAGTTAAGAGCCTCAGTGTAGGCGTGCTGATCAAACTCGATGTTGCCCCGCACGTAGTTGGAAAGATTCTCCATAAGGAGCTGTTGGCGCCCGCGAAGGGCTATATCTCCCATGCGCTTAGCCTCTCGTTTCGCCATGCTTAGAGCAACCTCCTCACCCTTGTTTTTGTATTCCTCTCGGTAGATCTCGTAGAGCCTGTACGTGGTGTAGAAATCGACCATCGAGTTGGGAGCAACGATTCTGGCCTGCTCGAATGAGCGCAGCGCACTGTCGGGTAACTCAAGTCCATTATAAGCTTCGCCGCGCACAAAGAAGGCATGAGCTGCAAGCACATTATTGGTGTTCGGATCGGTTAGTTTACTTAAAAGGTCGATAGCATAACGGTACTCACTCTCGTGGAAGTAGGAACAAGCAAGGTAATACTCAGCATAGGGTCTCAGCGCTGTCTGCGGATACTTGATCATGAAGTCGCGGAAGACGTTTTTTGATGTGGCATAATCCTGGTTGAAAAACTGCATCTCTGCACGGCTGAAGTCAACGAGTTCCTCAAGGGCAATCTCCTCGGAAAGCTGGGTAAGAATGTACCGGATGTCGCTGAAGAACTCGGGATCCCTGGAGTTTATGAGGCTGCGAGCAAGGAAAAGCTTATCAACCGGATACTCTTTATCCTTCAGGTGATCGTACGCCGTCTTATAGTCCATGCGGATGAGGTAATCCGCGATCCCCATTCCGCCCAGTGCCTCTGCTTCGTCAAGAAAGCGCTGAGCCCGCTGGACCTCTCCTATCTGGAAGTAGCACAACCCAAGGGAGAACTTCACCTGCAGCTCAAGATAAGCGTAACGAGCATCTGCGGGGATATCCTCATTCAGGACCTTTTCCAGAAGCGAGATCGCCACCTCAAAACGCCCGAGGTTATATGCACATTGAGCGGTACGGTACTTTATCTCGGCGGCAAAACCGCGGGGGGCGGACTCACGTATAAGTCCGTTGTAGAGTCTATAGGCCTGCTCGTAGTTCTTCTGCGTAAGCAGACGCTCCGCATCCTTGTAGTCGTCCATGAACTTGTCTGCAAAGAGCCCCCCGACAACGACGAGGATCGCGAGGAAGACTACCAGCTTCTTCATTTTCCTATCTCCTTACACCTTTCCAGTCTACCTTGAGGAGAAGCCCTTCATAGACTATCTTGTCGCCGAGTTTATCGGTAATCGTAATCTGGTAGTAGTAGGTACCGCTATCAACCTGACCGCCGCGAATGCTGTTCACACCGTTCCAGGTAAACTTTGCAGGCAGTTCATCGATCTCGCCGTATACGTCCTGGGCTTTTCGATAGACTACGTTCCCGCCGGCGTCCTTGATCTCGAAAACCCAACGCTTGATGCGTTTCTTGAACTGGGATGCCCCGTTAACGGTAATCTCCGCGTAGTCGGCCGGGGAGTTAAGCTCGGCAGGACGAGAGGCAAGCCAAAGTCCGGCAACATTCTTCAGGTTGAGATTTAAGGAAACCTTATGAACAGGTTCGAGCAGGAA
>DAOVCF010000120.1 GCA_030670165.1 Candidatus Stahliibacteriota bacterium
TCGAGCGTTCCCTGACGCGCCCTGGTATGAAGATCGGTGGAGTTGATAGTAAATCTAATCATCTTTCCTTCTTGGGGTCCCCGCAAGACTGCGCTGCAGTCTTGTGGGGTAAAATCAGCATTGCGTCGCCGTAAGAAAGAAATCTGTAATTCATCCCAAGCGCTTCTTCGTATGCCTTAAAGAGAAGTTCCTTGCCGCAAAACGCGGAGGTCAAGAGAAGCGGCGTCGAGCCTGGCTGGTGGAAGTTGGTCAAAAACGCACCTACCCTTTTAAACTTATGTCCAGGATATATGAAAAGCCCGGTGGAGCTGGAGTGGGGCATGATCGGTTCAGGTGAAGGTAAGGACTCAAGGGTTCTCGTAACCGTGGTGCCAACCGCTACAATGCGTCCTGCCCCGTTGATCTTTTCCGCCGCCTCAGGGCTGATCGTATAGTTCTCCGCCTTCATCCGGTGATCCTCCACCCTCTCGGTCATTACTGGCCTGAACGTGCCTTCTCCTACATCAAGCTGAATATACGCGACTTGTGCCCCTTTTGCTTGAATCAGCTTTAAGAGTTCGGGGGTGAAGTGAAGCCCCGCGGTTGGCGCTGCGATTGAAAAACCCTCGCGTGCAAACACAGTTTGGTATGTCTGGAGGTCGCGCTCTTCCGGTATGCGATGGATGTAGCCGGGTAGGGGAGCAAGACCTAAACGCCGGAAAAGCTCGGATTCATCCATGAGCAGCCTAAGGGTCAGCTTGCCAGCCTTCTTGTGCTCTATCTCGACGATCTCCTCACCATTCTCGCCCGCAAGCCTCTCCCCTACTTTTGGCCGTTTGGATGGCCGCGCAAGGGCAACCCAGACACCTTCTCTAACCTTTTTGGTAAACAAAAGCTCCACCACACCTCCAGTAGCACGCCGCAGGCGAAAACGAACCGGCTGTACTTTACTTTCATTCAGAACAAGGCAGTCGCCTTCATCGAGATAATTCACGATCTCATGGAAGATTCGGTGTTCTATTCTGCCTGATTCACGGTGGATAACGAGTAGGCCGCAGGCATCACGCGGCTGGCTAGGATAAAGCGCGATCCGATCCTGAGGCAAATCGTATAAAAACTCTTCCTTGAGCATCTGGGGATAATAAGCGGTTAGGCCCCCCAAGTCAACGATTGAAAAGAAAAACAGGCTACCGGCAAGTTTCTAGGGAAGCACCTGGATCACGCCGCTCTCGACGGGGATCTTAATCTTCCTCAGAATCCTTTGCCCTGGTCGAACTACTGTAGGTTGGAAGCTATCCCCTCCAGGTTCTTCCTGATCGCGGGATTTGAGGCAAAGAAATCAAACTTCCTTTTTACATCAAAGGCCCTGGGTGAGAAACCGCTTTCCACAGTTATGGCAAAGGTACCCACAAGACGGTATTCCGCTTCAGAGAGAAGAAACTCGGCTATTGAGGGGGGAATATCGGCATAGGAAACAGGAACCATCACCTTGCCGTAAGCCACGCCCTTGACAGGAATCTCTATGGATGCGTCGGAGAAGATATCTTTGAGTAGACGAGCGCGGTTGACCTGGAGTTCGAACTTGAACTTCTCGGCCGTCATCGGATGCTTATAGGGGTTGCGTATCTGGAGCTTGAAGGCGAGTTCGAATCCTGTGGAGTCCTCGGATACCACAGATGCCGAGGAGATCTTAAACTCCGGGTGCTCGTAGAGATGAACCTCAACACCAGTGGAGGTTTTTGTTGGGGTAGGAGGGGATGATACTCCAAGTGATGTTACAGTAGCGATTACATCTTTACGTTTAACAAGACTTCCCGGCTCAGGAACGGTTTTAGCAATAGTCCCCACAGGGTATTCTTCATTTTCTATCTGCATCACAGGGTAGAATTCCAAGCCCAGGCTTTCAATCAAAGCCATCGCCTCCATGAATTGCATACCGCGTACATCTGGAAGCTCGATGGTTAAGGGAGCTGCCAATCGTACCTTGACGGTGTCGGAGATTACTGAATCCAGCAACGGCTCCTGCCAGGCCACAAGCCCTTCAGGAATACTGTCCGTGTAAAAGGAATCGGGCAGCACAATAAGGGGGCATGAATCAGGCTCCGTGTAGTCCAGAAGCGAAGCAAGCTGTGCCCGGGTTGAATCCAAGGACAGTCCGGTAAGATCAGGCATGAGGAGGTCGCTGGGTAAGGCTCCAAGCGATCCCGACATCACCAGAAGAATCACTAAGCTCATTAATCGTCTCATGAGTCTAATTCTAGGAAAAGTCGGGCTGATGTCAAGGCGGTGGCGATCTCATATGCGGCAGCCGGGAAGATTTCGATGTTGACATCCGGAGCAAGGCCTTTAGAATCCAGGGTGGGTATTCGTCTTTTGCCTCCGCGAATCGCGGCCAAGATAGCCGCAGGAGAGGTGATCATCCGCCCTTCCTCTGTGGTGAAGGAGCTTTTGGAGAATTCGCTTGACGCAGGGGCAAAAAGGGTTGAGACCTGTATTGAGAGGGGCGGAAAGGCGCTTGTCCGCGTCTCAGACAACGGCGAGGGGATCGCACGAGATGAACTCCAGCTTGCGGTGCAGCGCTTTGCCACGAGCAAACTGGCCGATGCGGGTGATCTTGAACGTATTCAAAGCTATGGTTTCCGGGGTGAGGCTCTGGCCTCTATGGCCGAGGTGAGCGAACTGGCAATCGAGAGCCAACGCCACGACGCTGAAAGCGGGGTGCTCTTAAAAATCAATGCGGGCAAGATCACCGGGCGCAAGGAGATCGTTCGGACACCCGGAACAACGGTCAGTGTGCGCAATCTGTTTTTTAACCTTCCGGCGCGGCGCGCCTTCCTGCGAAGCGAGGCATACGAGCGCCGCCTGGTGCTTCAAAAGATACGTGACTACGCGCTCATTGAACCGTTCGTCCGTTTTGAGGTAAGCAACCCGAGCGGAACGCTTCTTGCGTTTCCCCCGACCCGGTCCTGGATCGAACGCGTGCAGGAAGTTCTACCGGAGCTGAAAAATGTGGAGTTGATTGAATTTAAGGAAACCCATCGGTTACTTTCCATTGAAGGTTTTATGGCAAGACCAGATCAGGCTGCACAGCTTCGCAGACGACAGAAGATCTTTTTTAACTCAAGACCCGTACTTTACCGCTCCATCTACCGGGCGGTTATGGAAGGTTTCGGCCCTCAGCCCGGCAACCTGGTCCCATTCTTCATCCTGAAACTTACGGCCCCGCCCGAGATGCTGGATGCAAATATCCATCCCACCAAGATCGAGGTTCGCTACCGCGATGAGCGTTTCCTCTTTGATTTCCTTGCTCAGGCGGTGCGCAAGGCGGTTCACAGAGAAGCTGTCAAGACCCTTAAATTCCCCGCCTATCCATCGAGCCTGCGCACGGATGAGAAGATAGAGCGCCAGATTCCCATACCAGCCTCTCCCCCATCAACCCTTCCCTCCTCGATCCCGAAGCCTCCCGCATCCACCCAACCATTTGAGACGAAGGGGTATCCTGAAACCCACACGGGCTTCTGGCAGCTGCAGAACCTCTACATCCTGGCACAGACCTACTCAGGTCTGATAATTGTGGATCAGCATGCGGCTCACGAACGCATTCTGTACGAGGAGATGCTTGAACGGCTGGGCTCTTCCCCCAGACAACGCCTGCTTTTCCCCCTGATAGTTGATCTTTCAGCCGAGGAGTTTGCCACCTTCGAAGAGATAGCGGGCGAACTCAAGGATTTAGGTTTCGAGGCAAAGGTATTCGGTCCCAACCAGGTGATAGTCGAAACCCTGCCTGCGGATGCAAAGATGGGACCCGGGGAGCTGCGCCAGCTTTTCCGTGAGTTTGCAGAAACGAACGAGGTAAAGCTGGGTAATAGGGATAAAATGGCCGCGCTCATCGCATGCAAGGCCGCGATCAAAGCAGGCAGCTCTCTTTCGCAGGCAGAGATGGAGTCCTTGATCAATCGTCTGTTTCGCTGCAAAACCCCGTTCTTCTGTCCGCACGGCAGGCCTACGGTCATCAAGTTCACCATGGACGATCTGGCCAAGCGCTTCGGCCGCATCTAGATGAATCCAAGACTCACCCCGGTAATCCTTGGCCCTACAGGTGTTGGCAAAAGCGGGGTGGCGTTCGAGCTTGCAAGACGCTACGGATGGGAGATAGTCTCGGTAGACTCCAGACAGTGTTATCAGCTCATGGAGATAGGCACGGCTAAGCCGATTTCCCATGTGCGCGACCAGGTTCCTCATCATCTACTGGACCTCTGCCCGCCCGATCACCAACTGTCCGCAGGTGAGTTCGCCCGCCATGTCTGGGAGCTGCTTTTGAACCTTGAGAAACCTTTAGCTGTAGGGGGATCAGGATTCTATCTCAGGGCTATATTCGAACCGCTTCACGCCAACCTGCCGCACAACCCGATTATCCGCGAGGAGCTTGAGACGCTTGCTACCCCTACACTTGCGCGAAAGCTTAAGGCCGAAGATCCTTTGACCGCCGAGCGTCTGCATCCAAACGATCGCCAGCGGATAATCCGAGCGCTTGAGGTCTGCCTGGCCGCACGCAGGCCCTACTCCGAACTGATAGCAGAACCCCCGCCCGACCCACCGGTCAGGCCCTTCTATGTAGGTTTGAATGTTGACCGCCCCGAGCTTATCAGCAGGCAGGCAAAACGCCTTGAGCGGATGATGGCCCAAGGATTCGTTGAGGAGGTAAGACGCCTGCGGGATATGGGGTTCCCCAAAGACCTGTACGCATTCAACGCCTACGGTTACCGCGAACTATACGAGTACATAGACGGCGATATCTCGTTGGCCGAGGCCAGGCAGCTGATTTTAAAGAAGATTCGCGCCTTCGCCAAACGTCAGATGACCTTCTTTAGAACCCTGGGCGAGATCCACTGGGTCGAGGCCGCAGACCCCAAGAAAGCCGTTCGAGAGGTCAAGGAAATTCTGAGCCCCAACTTCCCCCACTACTTCCAATAAGGGATTCTTCGAACCCTGCCTGCTTGATTATTATTCCCCGATGCTACTTTACCTTGTATTCTACCAAATCGAGATCGAATATGAACTGGTTGACTCTATATTCGGTAACTATAATTCCCACGTCAGGGGCGAGCCAGAAGGTGCGGTCAGTTTCGTCGCTGCCCAGATTCAAATCAATCCGGGCGGAGTTCTCAAAACCACCCGCACTTGTGCCGTACTCTCTTATCTCCGCCACCGTGCCGGTTCCACCTTCGCCGGTATCCCAGCCCTTCCCAACCCATAGAGGTAGATCTAAGAAAAGATACTCTTTTTTTAATCCGGGATCGTATGTCCAGATGGAATCATCAAAGACCGCATAGTACACGAGAGCATCCCCCAACTGGATCTCTCCCCAGGTAAAGAAACGCTCAATGTGCCATTTTACCTTTCCTCCTGCAAGTTCCTCTCGCGAGTAAACCTCGGTACGAAGTGTGGCAATCGTTCCCAAAAGTTGACCTTCGTAATACCACCAGTTTCCTGCCGCCATCGGGAAGTAGTTCTGGACGTCGATCGCAAGGGTGTCGGTAACTTCATACAGGCTGTCGCCGTCGGAGACGGTGCAGATAATTTCAAAGGTTCCGCTGTGGTTGGGTGCAATCCACAGAACCGATGCCGTATCTTGAGATTCCGCAAAGGTTCCTGCGCCGGCCTCGAACTCATATAACAAAGAGTCTGCGTCAGGATCGTTGGCCTCGCAGACGATTTTTACCGTATCGCCAGCGGTAACCAGTGTATCTGCGGCCGGATCGGTAACAAATCTATCTATGACCGGCGGCTCGTTGCGGGTGCAGCCTGTAAGGTAGACTATGAACACAACGGCGGCTACGGCTAAATTTACGCAAGCTTTCTTCATAACCTCTCCTTGGTTGAATTACTTACACTTACTCTACTCTTTTACGTAAATATACACCTTTTTGAGGAAGCTGTCAACCCCTCGATTAAAAAAGGCTTTCTATAAGTCGCCCTCTTGACTTGTTGCGCGATTGTGACTATCCTTCGTCGTGGAATTTCTCACCGGCAAGCGCTTCATGGCCTTGCGATGCGTGGTGGTGACAGGTACAGGTATCGCGTTGGGTTTGAGCCTGCCCCAGGAAGTTGGGTTAGGGGTGTTACGGGTGTGGTGGATTGCCTTGATTCTTGCAGCATTGAGCATCATACTGGTGATCCTTGTATCCGAAAGATTCCTCTACCTTATCCTGTTCCTGCTTGCGGTCTCCTATGGACATCTGTCCCTGCCTTC
>DAOVCF010000118.1 GCA_030670165.1 Candidatus Stahliibacteriota bacterium
GCTGCAAAGCTGCGCCCCTCCATCCTGAACGGGAAGCCATTCTTTTGAAAGGCATAAGCCCCAGTCGGTTCTGAAAGGCTATCAGGATCATATACCGAAATAAGACCGAGGCTGTCTCCAACCAGCACGACCTCATCCAATCCGTCACCATCAACATCACCAAGTGCCGCAGGGGAGGTAATTCGATCGTCAAAGGTTATGAACGCAGGATCAGCCGCGTATGGCGAACCGTCTGAGCGCCAGGCAAAGCCTATCCTGCGCTCACCGGAGCTGGAAGACGTACCAAAAGCGATCAACTCTTTATCTCCATCACCGTCAAGATCGGAAGCAAAGACCGAGTTGATCTCATCAAGATAATAAGCTTCCTGGGGAAAGCCGCCAAGCTTGCCATCAAAGGAAATCTGGACCCGCATAACGGTGTCGGAGGAATCAAGTACCCTGACGGTTATGCCAGTCTCGCCGTAGTAACCTTCGGTTGAAGGATTGGTTTGTGGGCCGAACTCAGCGTTGCCGCCTTGAAAGAACGGGTCGAACTCCGAGCCCTGGGTGGCGTAAGCGCCTGAGCTCTCATACCATAAAAGCTCGTAGTCCTGGATGCCGTCCGCCTCCTCCATGGCTACCGCGTTGTGCTTGCCGTAAGCGGTCCAGACGTTGATGTAGTTGTAGTCGCCCCACTCATCAATCACATCCTCGTCAACGTGCCAGATGATTACCCCTGAACCGGGCTGAAACGCATCGTACTCGCCCTCCACCACCCACACAGGCACACCGCCCTTGACGTCCACCTCAACCGTATCCTTGGCCTTGACGTCGGTCTGGCGGTTCTCGATCAAAAAATATTCCTTATCACGGATGGGAACCTTTATAAGGGTAGGCCGGGTCTTCGTCTCCCACTCAGGAATAAGAAGGGTATCGAACTCCGCAGAATAGAGGGAGATGGTGGTATCACTGGTAACTATAATCGGGTCTTCCCAGCCGAACCAATAGCGATGAAATCCGTCGTGCATGGATGGTATCTGACCTGCAGGGTATCCGAGCCAGCCGCCGCCTGCCATAAGCGCCCATGCACCCACACCCTGGGTGTAACCTGTGACGTCGTAAAGATCGTATGCCCCCAAAAGATGCGCAAACTCATGGTAATGGATGCCGGGCAGTCCGGTCATCACACCTTCAACGCGCGGGCTCTCGGGAACGATGGATGCGGTCTTTATTCCAACCCCGTTGACTAAGACCGAATCTTGTCCAGTATAAGCCCCAAGCGCCCCTGGTGTTACCGTGGCTGAAGCAAGATCAGAAGTGTAACCGTAGTAAAACGAGGACTGGCTGGTGCTTCCCGCATGAAAGACGATAATCATGTCGAAGCTGCGGCCGTTGTGAACGTAGTGGTATCGGGAAAAATCTATCTCAGGGTCTTTGTCAGCGGCAAGCAGCGCATCGCGCATAAAAAGCGTAAGTCCCCGATCCAGATTGCTTGTATCGCCGTAGTAGGCCATCTTGTGCGGGACCTGGTAGCACCGGAACGGGTCTTTTGGATAAACGTCGTAGGTGATCACCAGACGTCCTCTGGAGTTCAAGAGATAAAAATTCCGCAGCCCCTCCATCTGGTTCTCGAAGTAGGTTATATCGTGCGGCGGATCGTATGAAAGGCCGTCTGAGGGCGAGCCGAAGCCACGAAGGTCCATCTTCCCGTTGCCCCAGGTAGTGGGATCGTCATCAGCGGGAAACTCGACCCTTATGGCCAAGACGCGCAGCGTCTCAGGAATTGCAATACCTGCACGCGCTTGAAGATACTCGCGTGCCAAAACGTTCACCCCTGTAGGTGTGACGGCTGAACGATACAGAAGGCTTCGGTAATAAGGATCGTCCAGCCGAGACTGGTATGGCTTCACCGGTACCTTGATGCGTTCTGCAAACAATAGAGTCAAAGCCAGAAGACCCAATATGGCCGCTCGTTTAATCATATGTATCTTACTCCTTCCATCGGGTTAAAGATCAAAACGAAGAAAGCCTCGGCTGCCTTCATGGGTGTTTTACAAGCGGAGAGAGAGGGATTCGAACCCCCGGGGCCTTGCGGCCCACACGATTTCGAGTCGTGCGCTTTCGTCCACTCAGCCATCTCTCCTTAGTGGGAACGAGCTTCATTCTGAATCTCGTCCCCAATTAATCTTGTTCTCCATCTTCCTTCTCGCGTCTCTCACGGAAGAAGGACTGCATCAGCGCTCTAGCTTCCTCTGCCAGCACACCTTCAGTAATCTCAAATGTATGATTCAGGCGCTCGTCCTGCCCTATCTTGAAAAGCGACGCAACCCCGCCGAACTTGGGGTCTCGTATGCCGAAAACCACCCGCGGAATACGTGCAAGCACCGCCGCGCCCGCACACATAACGCAAGGCTCCACGGTCACGTAGAGCACCGTATCCAGAAGCCGCCAAGACCCCAACGCCGACGCCGCCGCTGTAATGGCTACGATCTCCGCGTGTGCCGTAGGGTCCTGCAATCGTTCTATCTGATTGTGCCCCCGGCCTATTACGCGGCCTTCGTGAACAATCACAGCGCCAACCGGGGTCTCGCCCTCGGTAAAGGCCAGCTCAGCCTCACGTAACGCCTCACGCATCCACCGCTCGTCTAAATCAATCAATTATCTCCTCTCGTCGCATCCCTCTTTATTTTAAACACGCCCGGAGGGATTCGAACCCCCAACCTGCTGATCCGTAGTCAGCTGCTCTATCCAGTTGAGCCACGGGCGCTAAAGATGTATTCTAGCAAGAGAGAAGCGTTTGTCAAGAATGCGGGCCGACCTCAAGGTCGGCCCCTACGTTTCTCTCTGCGATCTTTTGACCTCTGGTCAAAAGGAGCATTAATTCTTCGCCCCAGAGGGAAAGGAAGTAATGGTTCTCCTCGCCCTCTGGGAGAGGAGTTAGAGGTGAGGGTTTGCGATCTTTTGAGCTGTGCTCAAAAGGAGCATTTATTCGGGGTTCCCGCAGCTTCGCGTAGCGAAGTTGTGGGGTGTATGCTTCGGGGTCCCCGCGCGGATGCGAAGCAGGCGCGTGGGGTAAGCTACCAGCTCAGCTCGAAGCGCGCGCCGATCCCTATAAACAAACGCACGTCCCAGTCGTTGTTGCCGTAGCCGATATCCAGCCCGCCTTCGCCAAAGAGATGCGAGTATCTCGAAATCACGTATGACGCGCCGCCACCAAGGGTGATACCTGCCCAGGAAGAGGTAACGTCCCCGATATCGCTTATTATGGATGTAACGCCTATGCCTAATCCTCCAAACCCGTATGGGCGCCAATCCCGATAGCTCCCCATGTACATAATCTCTAAGGGCGAACCGAGGTTGATACCCAAGGCGTTCATGTTTTCGTAGGCGATAAGTTCAAGGATATTCGTTCTCACCCAGATTTGATTCTTGTAGAGATTCAGGAGCATCTCGCCGGAAAAGCTGACAGGATAAAGGGACTCATCGCCTTCAAAGAATCCAACCGAAAGCTTGGGGCCGAGCATCATCGGGATGGTTTTTTTGCTGCGTCGCGCCGCATCCATGGATAAGGGACATAGGATCGCGGCAATAACGAAAAAAGTCACGATGCGTTTCATAAGCTCCTCCATGTTTAAGGCCACAAAAAAGATGGCCGGTTATTTACACCGGCCATCATACCAATGGAGGAGGGGTTAGTCAAGCCTTAGGTTAGTAAACCCTGGCCAGGCGATTTATCTTTCAGGGGCAGGGGACCTCTCTCCTCTTCCTGAGCCGTAACCTGAACCTTCAGGACCACGGCGTCCGCCATGACGAAGGCTCTCCATCTTCTCGATCTGCTCATCCGTGAGAATCTTGCGTGCGGCAAAGTATGTATCCACCTGAGCCAGTTGAAGATCGGTTTTAAGAGAACCTATCTCGCGTACCTTTGCCTTGATCTTTGCCTCGTTGGGGTCATCGGCATCCATGAGCTTTCTAAGTTCAAGCTGCTCGCGCTCGATCTTCTGCTTTATCTCAAGCGCCTTTTCCTGATGGGAGTAGCAAAACTCCTTGAGCTTATCCTGCTGGTCTTCGGTAAGATTGAGTTCCTCCGCGGCCTGGGGGGTGAGAAGCAGGCCAAGTCGCAGCCCCCCGAAGTGCCCCGGACCTCCATGCTGGCCCTGCGGAGCCCCGAAAAGACCGGCCAGGATTAAGGGCAGTGCTGCCGCTATTCTAAGCATACTATTCCTCCTTATTAAAGGATTGATTCGTAACTGTTGGACACCAACACCTCAAAAAGGTTTAATCGGCCTTGACAGCTTCCCAGCACCGGCTATGCTTAACAGATGTCAATTCTTATACTTGCTCTATGCGGGGTGATGGACACGTTAGAATTACCGGAACCTGCCTCGGCTATCTTTACGACAACCGAGGGCAAGCTCGGGTATCTTTCAAGAACCGGCGAGGAGATATTAATCAAAGAAGAAAAGGGGTGGAAAAAATTCCCACTGCCCGAGCGCTTCCTTCTGACAGAAAGGATTCTCGTAAAAGGAACCCTCTGCTACATCCTTGCAGGGCGCACCCTGAGGCTTTTCGATCTGCGCACCTCGCGCAAAGCAGTGATCGCCGAGGACGTTGACGACGCGGCCATCAACCGATACGGCGAGTTGTGGGTGCTTTCTGCGTTCGATCTGCGGCGGCTGTCGCCTTTGGGAAGGAAACTTGAGATTCGCAAACTCAAGACCCTGCCTCGATCGGTATGGATTACAGGAGACAGCCTTTATCTAAGCAATGATGAAATGCCTCCTCTGGATGAAAAGGTAAAGGAGAATCTAAAAAAAGCCGGGGTGAGTATTGAAAAGTTCCTGTCCTCGCACATAGCCTTGCACAAAAAAAATCTCTACGTATTGCTGGACTCAAGGAATGTGCTGCGATTCTCACCGATAGAGAGTTAACTCCTAAGGATGAGATTACTCCTTATATTATTGTCCTCGATTCTTACCCCCCACGATGAGATCCTTGTCTTTGAGCCTGGACGAAGCGAGTATCCATTGATCTATACTCCTGTGGTGGAAGGGACGTTTGAGATGGAGTTTCTCGATTCCGGATATGAGGTTAAGGATGGAATCCTTTACCTTGAGACACCACCTGCTGAGACCTTGATGGTGAAGGCCCGCTACATGAGCCTTGCAGATACCGCAATGGCTCCGGTAGGAATCCACGAGCCAACTACCCAAACCCGCTTCCTATCCGACTCGGTTTCAAGAAGGCCACCGGTGCAAACACGGGAGGCTTTGGAGGTGCACGGATCAAAGACCTTTTCCATATCGGTAAACGAGAAGGGGGTGAGCGATCTTGACCAGGGGCTTTCGGTTAATGTATCAGGCGAGCTTTCAGGGGTTGACGTGGATGCCTGCATTACCGACGAAGAGGGAGCGTTTGTACCCGAAGGCACGACCGAACGAATCGAGGAATTTGACAGGATCGCAATAGGGCTTTCACAGGATCAATGGAAGCTTTCCATGGGCGATCTTGACCTTGTCCATCCACTGCAGGGCTACGGTGCGATCGAGCGAAGATTGCAAGGCGCAACAGGAGAGGTTTCGTTTAACAGATTCAAAACATCAGGCGCGTTCGGCATAGACGGTTCAAAACAGGGGCATGAGGTATTAAAGACCGAAGACGGCAAACAAGGGCCTTATTTTATCGGGGCAAGGGATTCGGATCAGCCCGTGATCCCGGGGAGCGAACGGGTGTACCTGAACGGCAGGCTCATGGAGAGGGGTATCAAAAAGGACTACGTCATTGATTACTCGACCGGAGAGCTAACCTTTACAAATTATCGAAGGATAGATGCGACGTCGAGATTGGAAGCAGACTACAACTATGCAGGCTCAGACTACCGCTCGAACAACGAGCTTGCAGGGTTTAGCTTAGGCCCTTTCGAGGGGCTTTTCTATCGTGAGGCGGATTCCCGAATACATCTCTTTCACTCCTGGTCGCAAGAGCAGCAGGCGGTATTGGATACCGCGAAAGGCGGCGAGGCGGTGCTTGCAGGCGGACGTTTTATCGGCGAAAACAAGGGGAGCTATGTGATCGAGGACGACCACTACGTATGGACTGGACCCAACGCAGGCGATTATGAGGTAAGCTTCAGAAAGGTCGCGGACACCGAAGGTGACTACGCGCTCGATCCTGATTCAGGCTTCTTCCGCTATCTTGGACCGGATGCGGGCGACTACCGGGCCGAGATACTCACCACCCTGCCCTCGCGCGAGGAGGCGGTATTCCTATCCCTTGATGAAGACATAGGACCTTTGAATCTTTCCGTCTCCACCATAGG
>DAOVCF010000062.1 GCA_030670165.1 Candidatus Stahliibacteriota bacterium
GGGATCAGGCTGAGGTAAACCTCCCGGCGCAGTTCGTCGTGATTGATGAGTGGGATGACGACACCGTCTTTGCAGATACTGCGATAGTTGACTACATAGGGCCTTATCCTGATTCCATAGAGGTCGAGTTTGAGGAATGGACCCCTAAGGGTGTCTGCCGAGACGTAGGTTGGAACAATGAAGGTCCCTGGGTTGAGTACGCGCTTCTCGGTATTGTCTCTCTGGATTTAGAAGAGGAACGGACTAACGACACCCTTCGTGACAGCGTTACCTGCCTGCTCTCCCACGACGTGGGCGTGATCCATATGGAGTGGCCTGAGCCTCCGGACGAGCCGCCCAACCATTACGATGAGGGCAGCAAGATCACGATCACCGCCACTATCGAGAACTTCGGCTTCCATGCGGAGCACGACATCGAGGTACGGCTTGAGGTTCGCGACCTTGACTCCAACAACGTGGAGCTATGGCACGCCCTCACGAACATCGTCTTCCTCGACTGGCGCGGCAACAGCGCAGGCAACCCTTACACTATTGATGTTTGCTTCCCGACCTACGACGTGCTTACCGATCGTCATAACCAGACACTCACCTGCTGCACCGAGCTTGTAAATGATGACTGCCCTGAGAACGATTACGAAGTAAGACATATATGGTATCCAGGTATAGCTGAAGAGGGCGAGGCTCTTCCTGACTGTTTTGCCCTTGAGATACCCGGAAGCACGATCTCAGATGGGTGCCAGGTTAGGTTTGCCGTTCCGCACTCAAGCTGGGTGAGGCTGGACGTGTTCGACGCGGGCGGGCGCTGGGTTTGCTCCTTAGAAAACGACGTCTTTGAGCCGGGCCGCCACTCTTGTTCATGGGACCGTTGCGACGGGGCTGGCCGGAAGGTTGCGGCAGGCATCTATCTTGTCAGAATGGAAGCCGATGAGTTCAAAGACGTCTGCAAGGTAGTGATAATCAACTAGAGTAAAAAGGAGGTGAGTATGAAAACCTTACACATAATAATCATGGGAGTGTTGGTCCCAATGTTCATCCTTGGGAATACTGGGGGAGGCAGCGTCAGCTGGTTCTCCCCGCCCAGAGCAGAACCAAACGGCTGGTACTGGATGTATGACGACGCCGAGCCAGGCCCTCCGTTTTCCGACCCCCCTGTTTCAGGGTTACCTTCATTTAGGGACATTACTGCCGACGGCAGCAAGCTTGCCCCTTACAACGACCAGCCATTCAAGTACACCCTGCCCGACTCATTCTGGTACTACGGCTACTGGTACGAGCCCGGGGATTACCTTTACATCTCCCCTGACGGCTGGGTCAGCTTAGATCCGGCCGCGCACAACGGTTTCCCTGATCCACCGACCGCCAGCCCGCCGTTCCCGGTTACCGATGCTCCCAACGCGATTATGGCAGCGCTCTGGCAGGATATGGATCCGACCCAGACCTCTGTGCCCAGCGACGACAACCGTGTCTACTACATGCACGATGCGCTGCAGGAGCAGCTGTACGTCCAGTGGTACAATACACAGGGTCACGCCAACAACCACACCTACAACTTTGAGCTTACCATTATCTTGGGTGGACAGTCGAAACTCATGACCGCCGGTGCCTGCGGCGTGGTATTTTCCTACCACTTTGTCCACTTCCTGTACCAATCCTCGAGTCACGGCTGGACTGCGGACGGTGGCAAGACCGGCATCGAGAATCCTACAGGTACAATGGGTATAACCTATGGAGGTTCACTTGTCAACGGCCGGGTTATTCGCGCCGGCTACAAGCGGGTCTTCAAGCACGACGTTCAGGCGTACGTCTTCCTTTCTCCGGGTGGGACGGTACTTCGCTGGACCGAGATCCAGCCGATAGTGGTAGTCCGTAACATCGGTGAGGAAGTCGAGCACTTCCCGGTTACCCTGGATATCTACGATGAGAATAATGAAGATGAGAATGTTTACCACCAGATCATTGCCGTTTACGGCCTTATGCCTGGCGAGTCCGACACCTTTATTGGGCCTTGCTGGACACCTGGCGAGCTGCATGTTGATACCCCTCACGTATACCGCAAGATTGCTTTTACTTATCTTGATCGCGACGAGTGCAAACACAACGATACCCTGGTAGGGGTTAGCACAGTGGGCTGCGACGGAGCCTTGGGCTACCACTGGAACTACGCCGACATATACGGCTGGATAGGTGCTCATCAATACCCTCTGGGTACGACCTACCCTGTGGACAGCGGCGTGCTTGTGACCGGTGGACGTATATGGCTCTACAGTTGTCCTGAGAACTACACCTACTCGCGGCTCGAGGTCTGGGAAGCCGAGAACGGCTGCGGCGGTGTGGCCGACGGTTCCTACCATACGGCATGGAAGAACCTCGACACCAGATGGGAGTTTGAGTGGAACGAGGTCATCTTCGATCAGCCCGTCTGGGTCACCACCGCCACCCCGGGTAACATTTGGGCAGCCCATACCAGCGCCGATTACGGCACACCGGCCGGCTTTCTGCCGTACATCGGCGTATATCCACACGATCCGATGGCATGCTACTTCGGCCCCGGCCCGGGTCGCAGCGGGACATGGCTGGCCCCTGATCACGGCCCCTCCTCCGACTTCAAGTGGGGTGCTTACCATGGCGACTACTGGACCTACCCGATCGAGCTCTACACCCACCTTGCATTCTCACCTATGCCTGCCCCTCCTTGCTACTACGAGAAGCCGCACGATCTGAGCTGTTACCGCATGGAACAGCCATCAGGCGAGTACGTCGAGGCCGACGTTCCCATCACTCCGGAGCTCGCGATTGCCAACATCGGCCGTCAGGCTGAGCCCGATGCAGAATTCTTCTCGATTGAGTTCATCGTCGTTGACAAGGAAACCTCTGACACTGTCTTCCACGAGACCTCGCTGATCGGTCAGACCATCGGCTGGCCCGGCAATCCCGCTGACGATCCGGATACCGCTTACGGGGCCACTGCGCCGTGGACCCCTGAAGGCATCTGCCGCGACATAGACCTAGGAGCAGGCACAGGTCCGTGGGTTGAGTTCGAGCTGATCGGTCTTGTTTGCCTGGGCGACGTTGGTCCTGATGAGTCTGACCACTGCCCGTACAACGACACCATTCGTCGTGATGTAACCTGCCTCTTGTCGCACGACGTCGGCGTGATCGATATGACCTGGCCTGAGCCTCCGGACGAGCCGCCCAACCATTACGATGAGGGCAGCAAGATCACGATCACCGCCACTATCGAGAACTTCGGCTTCCATGCGGAGCACGACATCGAGGTACGTCTGGAGATTCGCGACCTTGACTCCAACAACGTGGAGCTCTGGCATGCACTCAAGAACATCAAGTTCCTTGACTGGCGCGGCAATGAATCTGGCAATCCTTACACTATTGATGTTACCTTCCCTACCTACGATGTGCTTACCGATCGTCATAACCAGTCTCTCACCTGCTGCACCGAGCTTGTAAATGATGACTGCCCTGAGAACGATTACGAAGTAAGACATATATGGTATCCAGGTATAGCTGAAGAGGACGAGGCTCTTCCTGACTGTTTTGCCCTTGAGATACCCGGAAGCACGATCTCAGATGGGTGCCAGGTTAGGTTTGCCGTGCCGCACTCAAGCTGGGTGAAGCTGGACGTGTTTGACGCGGGCGGGCGCTGGGTTTGCTCCTTAGAAAACGACATCTTCGAGCCGGGCCGCCACTCTTGTTCATGGGACCGCTGCGACGCGGCTGGCCGGAAGGTCGCGGCAGGCATCTACCTTGTCCGCATGGAAGCTGACGGGTTTGATGCCGTGCGTAAGGTAGTAGTTGTCAATTAGATAAAGGTCGGCTGTTTTGATCTGCTTGGCCGATTCTGCGAGCTTGACAATCATGATACGGAGGTTAAAATAGTAGTCAAAAGCCTTAAACTGAACCAAGGAGTTTGAGTGAAGAGAATTGCTTTTCTTTTGATGGGGGTTTTGCTTGTTGCAGGGGGTCTGCAAGCTAAGCTAAGCCTTGCCTCGCTTGAGGAGAAGGTTGCCCGGAGTCCGGATAACGCCCGTGCAGTATACAAACTTGCAAGGCGCTACTGCGAAGATGATTCAGCCGTCCAGGCGATTGAAACCTGGAAGCGTCTTGCGGACCTCGACTTGAAACTCGCCTCGGATGTTTTCCTTCGCACGAAGGTCGCCGTATACCTTGGGCTTGAGCCTTTCTTCCCGCAGCCCGTCTCCGACTCTATCGCTATGACGCCGCGCTTTTCACCTAACGGCAGGAAGATCGTCTTCCATTCCATGAAAAACGGTCAGATAGGCAGTATGGATTTTTCAGGAGAGAACTTCCGTTGGATTACCGCTGACGACCGATACAACGCGACTCCCTGCTTTGCAGGTTCGGGGGATCAGTTTTTCTACATCCGCAGCACAGCCGATGAGTCGGGTATGGAGCTTGTATATTATAACGCTGAAGGTGGTGAGCCCAAAGTGCTACTCAGCGGCCTCTCATCACTCTGTGAAACGCCGGATTGGGTTAGCGATGAATTACCCGTGCTCTTCGGCTACATGTCCTTGGACACCAAGTCGATGGAGATAGGTCTCTACGATCGCAAGGCAGGTGAGCTCGTCGAGCTTACGCACAACGCCTACATGGATCGGTTCCCCCGTTACTCAAGCAACGGCAAACTGGTAGTCTACGCAGATTATCGCAGACTACAGCCCGATATATACATCATGAACTCCAGAAGGAAGCTAGTAGAGAGGGTCACGGATTGGCTCGGGAAAGATATCTACCCCGACTTCGGTGATCACAACCGCAAGATAGCATTCGTCTCGGATCGTAACGGTGGCGGACAGTTTGACGTATTTGTTTGCGACCGGCGGACTGGCGAGGTTATACCTGTCACCTACAATGAGAGGACGGATACTACCCCCGATCTTTCGAACGACGGTAACTGGCTCCTGTTCCAGTCCAACCGGGGCGACGGTCGACCCCGCACTTATATCGTCTCACTTAATCAACCCATCTCAGCCGAGCAGCTGCTTGCCGAGATCGAGACAAAGGAAGAATAAGGAGGTTTAGGATGAAAACAAGGCCTTACGGCCTCGGAATCCTTTTGGGAGCGTGCTTGGTGTTGACGGTTTTCTCATACGGGGTGCTTGAGGCCGGGGAGCTTCGCTGTGTTCTTGAGTTGCCTTTGACTGAACTCAGTATAGAGAAGCTCGGAGAGTACACGTTGGTTTCTTTCGAGGAAGCCTCCTACGATGCTCCACCGGGCTACCCTCTCGTGCCTTTTATGACTAAGCGCTATCTTATTCCCGGAGGGATGAAGGTCGCAGATGTTAGGCTTGAGGCTTTGAGCGTGAAGGCAGCCTACGTAGAGGCCCCTGTTTATCCTGCTCAGCCCGCCCGACCGTTAAGTACCGCTGGGGTCGAGTTTGTGGGGCCGCGTGAGGAGATCTACGCTTCCAGCACTCCGGTTTCGGATTTCGAAGCCCAGGTTCTATACCAGGGATTGCTTGAGGGCGAAAGGGTTGCCTTGATAGCGGTTCGTCCGCTGCGCTACACGCCTGCCGAAGGCAAGTTGGAGGTGGCAGAGCAGATGGTGCTTACCGTAGTGTATGAACCCGATCCTGGCTACACACCGCCCGTGGGTATTACCCCAAATCAGCAACGCAGACTCAACGTGAGGATTAAGGCTCTGGTCGAGAATCCCGAAGCCCTGGCCTCACGGGTTACGTTTCAGCCTGCGGCTGAGGAAAGCTATCGTCATGCGATAGTTACACCTTCCTTACTTCGAGGGGAGTTTCAGAAGCTTGCCGATTGGAACACGGCGAGAGGGGTTCGCGACACTGTGGTTTCTCTGGAGGCCATTGCCTCACGCTTTTCCGGCAGGGACCTTGCAGAGCAGATTCGCAACTTCGTTATCTTTGCCCACGAGCAGTGGGGGCTTGAGTATCTTCTGCTCGGCGGCGACGAAGGGCTTGTACCCACGAGGGATTGCTTTGTCGCAAGCTATGCGGGAAGCTCTAAGGATACCATCCCCACGGATATGTACTTCGGCTGCCTTGACGGTGACTGGGATGCCAACGGTAACGATGTCTTCGGTGAGATGAACGACGGGGTTGATCTTTCAGCCGAGGTTGCAGTAGGCCGGGCGTGCGTGAACGATATACAGGAAGCGGACCTTTTTGTAGGCAAAGTAGTGGTGTATCAGGATAATCCGCCACAGGGTTTTGCCTCCAAGCTGATGCTACCTTCGGAGATCCTCTGGCCCGATCGTAATCCTCCTTATTCAGGAGACGGAACCAACGATGCGATCGCCGCCCTGGCGCATCCGGGAACGAGCATTGCCAAGATGTATGAAACCCAGGGTACGCTCACCCGCAACGGGTTAGAGGATTCGCTCAACGCAGGGGTAGGACTTGTTCATCACTGCGCTCACGGCAACGAGATCGCCATCTGTTGCGGGCACTTGAATGGTGAGCCGTCCTTCTACAACTGGCAGGCCAGGGCACTTACCAACGCAGACAGGATGCCCGTGTACGTTGCGATATCCTGTCTTGTTGGTGCGTTTGACTACGATGGGTTCGGCGGGTGTCTTGTTGAAGCCTTCCAGTGGGCAGAGCACGGCGGCACGGTCGCGTGGGTCGGGAACTCCCGCTACGGTTGGGGCACTCCCCCTACGCGTGGTCCCTCGGAGTGCCTTGACGTCTCCTTCTTCGAAGAGGTATACGGCCTTGACAACCCGGAGATCGGTCCGGCGTTGGTCACGGCTAAGGAAGAGAATGCCTGGTGGGGAAACGTCTCGTATGGTCGCTGGTCCATCTACGAGCTTAACCTGCATGGTGATCCTGCCATGCCGGTTCACTCCCGTGAGCCGTCCGAGTTTATAGTCAGCCATCCGCCCGTTGTGGAAGGCCCGCAGACCCTTTACGTCACCGTTAGCTCACAGGCCGGTTACCCTGTTGAAGGGATGCTTGTCTGCGCTCGGCAATCTCCGAACGTCTACGCCTGGGCTTATACGGACGCATCGGGCGTAGCCGCCCTGGAGATCTCACCTACCCCCGGCTTCATGGAACTTAGGGTAACCGGAGCAAATCATTATGACTGGGTAGATAAAAATATTCTGGTAGGGGTAAGCAGAGCCGAGTTGACTGTCTCTCCCGACACCACCTGGTTAGATGCGGAGATAGAACCGCTCTCCTCCTCGTTTACCATCTCCAGCACCGGCACCGACATCCTGCAGGTCGCGCAGATTAAGCCCTACCAGTCAACCTGGATCGACTCCATATACCCCAGTGCTTGCACCGTGTCGGTTGGTGAAGATCGCCAGATAGAGTTCTTTGTGGACACCGCAGGACTCCCGGACTACATCTATCTGGGCAGGATCCGCATCTTAAGCAACGATCCTGACAGAACCGTCGCTTATCATCCGGTGAAGCTGATAAAGGGCGACTGGCCTGACATAGAGATCACCCCCGACACCGTGGTCTTCAACATGCCGGCGGGCGATTCCCTAACCGTCGCTTGCGATGTAACAAACGAAGGTCGCGCAGGGCTTGAGGTTTCTTCTATCTCCTCTTCGACCCCTTGGATCAGGGGGATAGCCCCGACAAGCTTGAGTATTCCCTCCGGTGACAGCTTGAGCTGCGCTTCGGTTTCGATCACGATCGACACCGCCGGGTTTGGCTTCGGGATATTTGAGGGCGGTGTGCTGTTTTCTACCAACGATCCTGACGAGGAACAACGCAGGCTGCCCGTGCGGCTGAACATGGGTGCGCCGGATATAGCGCTCTCACCGGATACCCTTCACTTCTTCTTCTCCTGGGAGAATGAGGCACGGAACAAAACCGAGGATGACCTTACCGTATCCAATGAAGGCGACCGGACACTTGAAGTCACCGGGGTTATCCCAACCCGTCAGTGGATCTCGGTCTCTCCGCCTACAGCATTTGACGTAGAACCATCAGGCTCTCATGACGTTCACGTAACCGTTACGCCGGAGAAACTCAAACAGGGTGTCTACAACGCCCACATCCGTGTTTACTCCAACGACCCGGATGAGCCCACGGCCCTGGAACCGGTCAAGCTCCTCGTGGAGGAGACCCCGCCTCATATCTGCTGTAAACCTGATACCGCTGTCATGGATAATGAGACCATGCGGGGCAGCTTCTGGGTCTATAACTTAGGGATGAGGGATCTGGTTGTGAAGGAGATCTCTTCACAGACGCCCTGGATATACGCTTTGTATCCTAAGTCCTTTATCCTTCGAGGTCAGGACAGCGCGTACGTAACGATAATGGGTGATGCTTCCAAGGTTAAAGCCGGACCGCCTGTGGGGATTGTCCTTGTCAAATCCAACGACACCCACAATCCCGAGTGGGAGGAGCCGGTTAAGATCGGCGGCACCTCAGGTATTGCGGAGGCCTTGCCGACCGTGTTTGAACTTTCTCAGGTAGCCCCCAATCCTTTGTACGGCAGATGCGTGATTCGATTTGCAGTACCCCGCCAGGCCGCGGTTTCGCTCGCCCTATACGACGTTACCGGTCAGAAGGTTCGTACGTTCGTTGACGGCAGCATTCAGCCGGGCTATCACTTCGTCTTGTGGAGCGGCGAGGACGATCTGGGTCGAGCGCTCCCTCAGGGGGTGTATCTCTTAAGGATGCGGAGCCCGGACTACAGCGCGGTTCAGAAACTCCTCCTCCTGCGTTAAATAAAAAGGTTGCCGGAAGCCGGAGCGATAGGTCTACAAAGGATTTTGAAAAAAGAAGAGAGGCTTAATTGAGGGGGAATGTTAAGCATACTACCCCTCGATTATGAGTGAAGTCGGATACCTGTTGGTCTCTTATACCGAGTGGGAGGGATACTTCAACAGCGACAAAAAGCTTGACAGAGGCTCTATTTGGCGTATTCTTCCGCCCAAGGGTTAATGTGAAACTGCTGGAGTATCAGGCCAAGGACTTCTTTGCTCGGGCCGACATACCCATCCCCCAGGAGAAACTTGTGTTTTCCGCTGCTGAGGCGAGCACTGCCACCCGGGAGATAGGCCTGCCATGTGTGCTTAAGGCACAGGTAGGCGTTGGCGGTCGGGGCAAGGCCGGAGGAGTCAAACTCGCACACACGATGGAGGAGGTCGAATCCCACGCGGATGCGATTTTGGGCATGGAGATAAAGGGCGAACGTGTAGAACGCCTTCTTTGTTGCCACGCCGTGGATGTCAAGCAAGAGTTCTACGCAAGCGTTACCACCGACCGAGCGAACCGCACACTGATCCTTATGGTCTCTCCTGCCGGAGGGATTGATATAGAAGAAGTTGCGCGCACTACCCCTGAGAAGATATTAAAGATACCTATAGATCCCCTGCTCGGCCTTCAGGTGTATCAGACCCGCAGGGCGGCGATGTTCCTCTCGGATAAGGGGGAGATCAAGAAACAGATCGCTGCCATTCTTACCAAGCTATACGAGATGTACGTTGCAAACGACCTCTCGCTTGCCGAGATCAATCCCCTGGTTGTTACCTCCGACGGCAAGGTCACAGCCCTGGACGCCAAGGTGATCATAGACGACAACTCCCTTTTCCGCCATCCCGAATTCGAGGGCTACCGCATCCTCTCCGAAGACGAGACGCTTGAGCAGGAGGCGAAGGGTAAGGGACTTTCATACATCAGGCTTTCGGGCAACGTGGGCTGCATAGTTAACGGTGCAGGGCTTGCGATGGCCACAATGGATTTAATCAAGCGCTACGGCGGGGAGCCTGCAAACTTCCTGGACGTTGGCGGCTCATCCTCGCCTGCCAAGATGATTGCGGCGATTGATTTTGTAACACGTGATCAGGGCGTTCGCTCGATCTTCGTAAACATCTTCGGCGGCATCACCCGCTGCGACGACATCGCAACCGGTCTGCTTAAGGCGAGGGAAACCGCCCCACTCACATTACCCGTGGTCGTCAGACTAACAGGAAC
>DAOVCF010000065.1 GCA_030670165.1 Candidatus Stahliibacteriota bacterium
ATGCGTTCGACCATCAGACCCACCTCGTCGGTATGAGCGGCGAACATAACGCGGGGACCGGATTTCTTCTCACCCTTGATCATAAAGAGGTTGCCAAGATGGTCGGTGTGTACTGAATCAGCATAAGGACCTACGGCATCTATCAGTATCTCGCGCACCGCATCCTCATATCCAGAAACACCTGGCGCATCGCACAAACGCTTCAGGAGCTCCACAGATCCTCACTCTGCAACGAGGTGCTGAGCAGCTTGAGCGATGATTCGGTGTCTGCAAGATCGCAAACCTCAACAGGGGTATGCATGTTGCGAATGGGAATGGATAAAAGGATCGAGGGGATTCCCTCACCTGAAATACTCAAAACATCGGCCTCGGTTCCGGTGGAGCGGGTTAAAGGCTCGAGCGAGTAGGGTATGGAAAGCTCTGATGCGATGTTTCGCATAGTAACCAGGTGCGATCTTGATAGAATCGGTCCCACACCCAGTACAGGCCCCTTGCCCAGATGGAACGCGGAATCCTTCACACCGTGGTCTGTTCCGAAGGTGGTATCAACGACCAACGCGAACGAGACGCTCTCCCCGGATTCCAAGGCGCTGCGGCCCGCAAAACCGGCACCGAGCATCATCACCTCCTCCTGGGCTGAAGCAAAGAACCGTATCCGACCTGGAAGTTTGCAGGATACAAGCTCCTCGGTAATGAGAAGGGAGAGATAAAGACCGATGCGGTTGTCCAGCCCAGGACCGGTGAAGCGTGATCCTACGAGCGAAGAGGGCTTTTGGGCCCAGGTGCAGGCCGTACCGATGGAAACCTGTTCCCGAACCTCATCAACAGGTAATCCCACATCTATGAAGAGTTTCTCTCGAGGTATGGGCGCTTTACGCTCTTCCTCGGAGACAAAATGTAGTGGCAGCATACCCACCACCCCGCGGAGCGCTCGTTTCCCCCACACCATAACCTCTTGTGAAGGCACCACCCGCGGGTCTATAGAGGGCATCCGAATATACAGATACCCTTCCTCATCGACACGTTCCACCACAAAAGAGACCTGATCGGCGTGGGCTGAGAATAAGGCCAGCTTTGAGCCTTCGCCTATCTCCCATGAGAGTCCTGCAGGGCCAAGGTCACGAGGTTGGATTCCCCTATCCCTGAGGTGTTCGGAGAGAAACGCCTTCATCCGTTCCTCGTGGCCAGATGGCGAGTGAACCTCCAGCAGTTGAAAAAGGAGTTCGTGGTTCATTTATTCTTAAACCACTCCAGGAGACGATTAAGCTCGTCCTCACCGGCGTAACAGAGCTCGATCTTCCCCCCTTTGCGTGTCCTTACTACCCGTACCCTTACGCCCAACTTCTCAGATATAAGCTCCTCTGCGGCAACGACGATCCCATCTTTCTTTTTGCGCCTCGCAGGCATTTTAACCTTTGTCGCCGAGCGCGCTATCTGCTCCACCGCACGTACGCTAAGACCTTCGGAAACGATGCGTTCACAGAGCTTTTCTGCGAGGGAAACGGACGAAATCTGCAAAAGCGCCCGTGCATGGCCTTCGGTGATTTTACCCTCCTCAAGAAGCTTTCTGACCTTGCGCGGAAGCGAAAGCAGACGCATGGTGTTAGCCACGGTCGAGCGATCCTTTCCCACCACCTTGGCCACATCCTCCTGGCTCATCCCGAACTCATCTACCAACTGCTTATAGGCAAGCGCCGCTTCTATTGGATTGAGGTCTTCACGCTGCAGGTTCTCAACAAGTGCCAGGGCAAGCATCTGGCGATCAGTGGCCTTGCGGATTACTACAGGCACATCCTTTAATCCGGCTATCTCGGCTGCCTTCAGGCGTCTTGAACCAACCAGAAGCTGGTAGCTCGTACCCTTTCGTCTGACCACGATGGGTTGAAGCATCCCGTGTTCTTTGATGGATGCAGCAAGCTCAGAGACCTCCTGGCCTGATATCTTGCGGGGCTGATATGGATTAGTGGCGATAAGCTTGATCGGTATCCTAAGCGTCTCCCCCTTCAATTCTTTCGGTGCAGCCGGGATAAGGGCGTCAATCCCCTTACCTAAAGCTTTCCTAGCCACGGGCGATCACCTCGCTTGCAAGTTCCAGATACGCCTGTGCGCCGCGCGAGTTGATGTCGTAGTGAAGGATGGTCTGCCCGAAGCTGGGCGCTTCGGCAAGCCGCACGTTGCGGGGAATCACGGTGTCAAAAACCTTATCTTGAAAGTACTTGCGGACCTCATCCGCCACCTGATCGGAAAGGTTGGTGCGAACGTCGTACATGGTCAGAAGCACCCCGAATATCACAAGTTCTGGATTGAGTGAGAATCGGACCCGATCAAGGGTATTCAACAGTTTGCCTATGCCCTCAAGAGAGTAGTACTCGCACTGGACCGGGATAAGGACCCCGTCGGCAGCCGCCAGGGCGTTAAGGGTCAAAAGACCCAGGGATGGCGGTGCGTCAATAATTATATAGTCGTATTGAGAATCAAGTGGTGCAAGCGCTTCACGCAGTATTGAGGCGCGCGCCTCGTTCTCCACGAGTTCGATCTCAAGCCCTGCCAGATCGATAGAGGCGGGGATGATATCAAGAAACCTCACGGCGGTCGAACGGATAGCTTCACGCACACGGTGAGGTTCACTCAGCACCTCGTAGGTGGAGACCTCAAGCCCCCGGCTGTCTATCCCCAGGCCAGAGGTGGCGTTGGTCTGAGCATCGGTGTCGACCAGAAGCACCTGTTTTTCGGCAACCGCGAGTGCCGCCGAAAGATTTATCGCAGTGGTGGTCTTTCCAACACCGCCTTTCTGGTTTACGATAGCTATCCGCCTCATTGGTTATGTTATTTAATCCTCGCCGCTTGTCAATAAAGGAGGATGGATTTTTAGTTCAGGAATACTCTGAACTTCTTCGATGGTTACCTTGCTCTGCTCACCGGTCTTCATATCCCTTAGGATAAACCGAGCCTTGGCGATCTCGTCCTCACCAACGATTAACACCCTTTCTGCGTTGCGTGCATCGGCGTGCTTGAGCTTTCTGGAAAGCCCGCCGGGACGGAACTCGGCCTGAACAGAAATCCCTGCATCACGCAGCTTGAAGAGCAACCGCAGCGAATATCCCCTGGCCTCATCACCCAAAGGGAGGAGAAGAAGTGGTATGGGTGATTGGGTAAAATCAAAGACCTCCTCCCCCTTACTCACCAGAAGTGCTCGCTCTACCCCGAAGGCAAAGCCTGTCGCAGGGGTAGGCGGACCGCCAAGTTCCTCGGCAAGATAATCGTAGCGACCACCGCCGCACAGCGTATCCTGGGCACCAAGCAACCTGGATTTGAACTCGACCACCGTTCTGGAGTAGTAGTCAAGGCCGCGAACGAGCCGATCGTTCTCCTGGTAGGGAATGGAGAAGCCCTCAAGCCCCCTTTTGACCTGATCGAAGTGAAGCTTGCAATCCTCGCAAAGGTATTCACGCTGAGAAGGGGCGTTTTTTAAAACAGCCTGGCAGCTTTTAACCTTGCAGTCGAACACCCGTAAGGGGTTGCGCTTCATTCTTACCTTACAGTCCGAGCAGAGTTCCTCCTGGTGTTCCTTGAGGAATTCCACAAGCTTTTCGGTATATCCTGGCCTGCACTTGCGGCAGCCGATGGTATTGAGTTCCAGATACATCCCCTTAATACCCATGTCGGTGAAGAGGTCGTAGCCCAGCTTTACGAGTTCAATATCCGCCTCAGGCTCGGCCTCGCCAACGATCTCGGCACCTATCTGGGTGTGCTCGCGATAGCGGCCCTTCTGCGGCTTGTCCTGCCGGAACATAGTCATCGCATACCAGAGGCGGATGGGAATCTTCAGGTGATTCTCAAGGACAGCCCGCATCACCGACGGCGTTGCTTCAGGCCGGAGTGCAAGATCGCGCCCGCCCATATCGGCAAATCGGTACATCTCCTTGATTACTATATCCGATGCCTGGCCGGTGGAGCGCTGGTACAGCTCGTATGCCTCAAAGGTAGGAGTCAGTATGGGCAGGAACCCGGCGCGGCTGAACTTCTCGTAGACCATCTGCTCCAGTTCCCGCCTGGCCAGAGCCTCGCCGGGCAGGATGTCCCTTGTCCCTTTAACCCGTTTGAAGCGCACGTCTCCTCCTTACAAAACCTATGAGGAATCCAACGACGATGCCTACCTCGTTCGCGGCAAGATCAAGCACGGCAACGTCCCTCTGGGGCGCAAGGAACTGGAGGAACTCGCTGGCCGCTCCGAAAACAATGGCTATCAAAAGTCCCCACCAGCCGAATGACCGGGCGGACAGGTATCCGAGATAGCCGAAGGCGAGAGCGTGAAGAAGCTTGTCCACCGGAAACCTTTGAGGCGGCGTCCCTCTGCCCGGGATAAATGACAGGGCTATGAGGAAAAGCGCCCAAACGAGGAGGTAGAGGTGCCAGCGCCGCATACTAACCCCTGATTATCTCCTTTATGCGCATGAGCCTGGTAAGGTTCGAGCGCTCCATCTCGGAGAGCTTGAGTTTGATAAAGGAGATGGTCTCTTCAGTATTGGGAATAACCACGTATTCCAAGGCATTGACACGGCGGCGGGTGCGCTCTATCTCGGATGCCAGAAGCTCGAGGGTCTTCTCCTTCTCTGCCAAAAGCACCATCTTCTCAAGGACCGAATAGAGCGCCTTTAAGGCAAGGTCAAGTTCGCCCGAGGTCTCAAGGAATCCGTATGAGCGGATGCGACCGGTAAGTTTCGGCTTGAAGGTGGGCGTCTTTACGTTGAGTATTCGGCGTGTTCCTGCCTCGATTACCAGCCTGGCCGCGGGAAGCGAGGTGGCGATCTCGGTGGCACGGGGGTCGCGCTGAGCTGAGGCCAAGGCATAACGGGCAAAGGCCCTGCGAAGGGGTTCCTCAACCTCCTCGCGCATCTGTCTGATTTCATCAACGAGAGAGTAAACGTTGCGCATAAGCTCCTCGAGCTTATCCTTTAAGAGCTTGTGTCCGCGGGCGGCAATCGCCAGACGCTTGCGCAGCTTCAAAAGCTCCATCCTGGTCGCGTTGACTGCGAGTCTCAAACCCACTCCTCATTCTCTTCATCCGCCATCACAATTTTCATCTCACACAGGTTTAGAATCTTAGAAGGTGCGTTGCGGATCAAGCGTTCTCCTCTTCCTTTTTGAGCTTGGCCGCCGTCTTGTCATAATACTTTTCGAGATATTCATCCCGCACCCGCTTCATCTCGGCGCGTGGAAGCATGGTGAGAAGTTCCCAGCCAAGATCAAGTGTTTCTTCTATGGTTCTGTCCTCGTACTCGCCCTGGGATACGTAGCGGGCCTCAAACGCCTCGGCAAAACTCATGAACTTCTTGTCGATATCGGTCAATGCCGCCTCACCCAAAATCACGGCAAGCTCCTGTGCCTCCTTGCCTCGTGCGTAGGCAGCATAAAGCTGGTTGAAGGAATCGGCGTGATCCTCGCGCGTCTTCCCTTTACCAATCCCCTTGTCCTTCAAACGAGAAAGGGAAGGCAGAACGTCCACAGGCGGAGAGACGTTCTTATTGTGCAGTGAACGGGAGAGGATGATCTGCCCCTCGGTGATGTATCCGGTGAGATCCGGGATCGGGTGGGTCTTGTCGTCCTCAGGCATGGTGAGTATGGGGATAAGGGTGATGGAACCTTCAGATCCTTTGATTCGGCCCGAACGTTCGTATATGGATGCCAGGTCGGTGTAGAGGTATCCGGGATAGCCGCGGCGTCCCGGGATCTCCTTGCGGGCAGCCGAGATCTCGCGCAAGGCCTCGCAGTAGTTGGTCAGGTCGGTAAGGATAACCAGAACGTGGTAGTTCCTGGTGAACGCGAGGTATTCGGCGGCTGTGAAGGCAACGCGCGGGGTGGCTATACGCTCGATCGCCGGGTCGTCGGCAAGGTTTAAAAAGAGAACCGCGCGCTCCAGAGCGCCGGTGCGGCGGAAGTCATCTATAAAGAACTGGGCCTCCTCAAAGGTGATACCCATGGCGCCGAACACCACGGCGAACTCCTCCTCTGCTCCCAGCACCTTTGCCTGCCGCGCGATCTGGGCGGCCATGCGGTTGTGGGGGAGGCCGGAACCTGAGAACAGGGGCAGCTTCTGACCGCGCACCAGGGTGTTGAGGCCGTCGATGCATGAGATACCGGTCTGGATGAACTCGTTGGGGTATGCCCGGGCAAAAGGGTTGATAGGCAGGCCGTTGATGTCTCGGAACTCCTCCGGGATCAGAGGAAGCGAGTCATCGCGGGGACGGCCCAGGCCGTCGAAAACCCTGCCCAAAAGTTCTTCTGACACACCGATCGTGATCCCCTTGCCCAAAAAACGCACCCTGGTCTGGCCGATCTCGATCCCGGATGATCCCTCGAATATCTGGATGAGTGCCTTGTCCTTATCTACCTCGAGCACACGTCCCCGGCGGCGCTCACCCGAGGGCAAAAATATCTCAACAAGCTCCTCGTACTTTACGCCGTCAACCCCTTCCACCAGGAGAAGAGGACCGGATACAGAGGAGATGGTCTGGTAATCTATTATCCCTTGAAGCTTTCTTGATCCCTTGACAGACGCCTTCTTTGCATTAAGAGGTGTGCTACGGGGCGTGTTACGGGTACGGGTGTTGTGGGGCGTCATTGTGAAACTTCCTTCTTGAGTGAGGCGATTTCGGAAACGATCTCCTCCTCGATCTCGGCGATCTTTTCGCGATCGGCTTCCCTCATGTAGCGGGCCCGTACGATCTTCTCGCGCACCTTGAGGTTGAGTAAATCATCAAGAGATGCTCCTGCATCAAGCGCCTTCTGCGCTTCGCGGTAGTACTTCAGAACTGCAGAAAGCATCTTCGCCTGCTTTTGGAGGCTGGCGTAGGTATCTATCTCGTGGAAGGCGTTTTGGTGCAAAAAATCCTCGCGGATGGAGCGCGTAGCCTCCATGATCAGGCGTTCCTTGGGCGAGAGAGCGTCCAGCCCGATGAGACGAACGATCTCCTTTAATTCATCCTCCTCCTGCAGAAGCCTCATGGCCTCTTTGGAGTCGGCAAGGAACTTGTCGCCGATAGCCTCGCGTACGGATTCGGCCACCGAGTCGGTATAAAGGGAGTAGGAACGAAGCCAGGATATGGCAGGGAAGTGACGCGCATACGCAAGTGTGTCCTCAAGCGACCAGAAGACCTTGACCACACGCAAGGTGGCCTGGACCACAGGATCGGAAAGATCGCCTCCCGGAGGCGAAACAGCACCGATTACGGATAAAGCGCCGCGACGATCGTCAGAACCGATGCATTCAACCAACCCTGCTCGCTCGTAGAACTCCGCGATACGGGCGGAAAGGTATGCAGGATAGCCTTCCTCCCCGGGCATCTCCTCAAGCCGCCCTGAGATCTCGCGCATCGCCTCTGCCCAGCGGGAGGTGGAGTCGGCCATGAGTGCAACCGAGTAGCCCATGTCACGGAAGTACTCGGCGATGGTGACTCCGGTGTATACCGACGCCTCGCGCGCAGCCACCGGCATGTTGGAGGTATTGGCGATGAGAACCGTGCGCTTCATCATAGGTTCACCGGACTTGGGGTCTTTGAGCTCCGGAAACTCGATCAGAACGTCGGTCATCTCGTTGCCGCGCTCCCCGCAGCCAACGTAGACTATCACCTCGGCGTCGGCCCACTTGGCAAGCTGGTGCTGGATGACGGTTTTGCCCGAGCCGAACGGACCGGGCACGCACGCGGTTCCGCCCTTACCCAGGGGATAGAAGGTATCTATTATACGCTGTCCGGTAGTAAGGATCTCGTGCGGCGCGTACTTGCGTTTGTAGGGACGAGGCTTACGCACAGGCCAGCGCTGCATCATGATGATATTCACCTTCTTGCCGTCGGCGGTCTTGATGACCGCGACCGTGTCCTCGACGGTAAAGGAACCCTTGCCGATCTCTACTATCTCGCCCTCGATTCCAGGCGGCACCATGATGCGGTGCTCGATTAGAGCCGTTTCGGCAACCGTGCCAAGGATGTCACCTGCAGTTACCTTCTGACCTTTCTTGGCTTGCGGCACGAAGTTCCACTTCTTATCGCGCGGAAGGGCAGGGATTTCGATACCACGAGTGATGAACGAACCGGTCTTCGCCGCAATATCCGACAGGGGTCTCTGTATCCCGTCGTAGATGGCCTCAACAAGCCCGGGGCCGAGTTCTACCGACAGAGGCTCGTGGGTGGGATAGACCGGCTCACCAGGACCGATGCCGCCGGTGTCCTCGTAGACTTGGATGGATGCTTTGTCGCCTTCAATACCGATGATCTCACCTACAAGACGCTTCTCCGAGACCTTTACCACGTCATACATTCGCGAGGTACCCATGCCCTCGGCCACAACCAACGGACCTGAAACCTTCAAGATACGACCGATATCCTCGGTTCTGTTCACTTAGCCTCCAGGTAAACGTCCACTCCAATGGCCTTCCTTATGAGTTCTCTCACCCGCTGCATGGCGTAGCGCTCCCCTTTACCTATTGAGGGGATGGGAACGAAGGTAGGAAACACCCCGCCGGCACGCCCCAGAAGGAAATCGTGCAGGATCGGATAGAAATCCTCAGCATAGAACACGATCTTGTACTCGCTCCCGGCAAGCTCGGTGGCCTTGGCAAGGGCATCGGTCTTATCGGCTAAAACAGATGACAGACCGACCGCACGAAAAGGCTCGGCAAGCTCCTTGTGGCCGAGGATGCAAATTTCACTAGAACCAGGCAATGGACTTCCTTACGGTTTCGGCTTCGAGATTGTAACGCAACCCGGCGGCAACACGCCTGACGTTGCGCCGCTCCTCTCTCTTCACAAGTGCATAACCTGTCAGCGGCTCGTAGCCGAAGGTGAGTCTGTGCGCGGTAAGAAGAAATTCGATCTCTCTCTCCTTCATCTGACGCTCCAATAAAAGAAAGCTATCGGGAAGCTCCCTTAAACCCTCAGAGAGATTCTTGTATGAATCGAGCGCTGGAATCTCGCTCACCCACGCCTCCTTGCCCGCATCCCACCAGCCTTTGAAGCGATCCAATGCAACGGTCCCGTAGGGCAAGAGATACCCCAAGAACTCCTCCCACTCTTCCTCAGAAACCTTGAGCCGCAGAAAAGCCAAAAGGTTGGTAAAGTCCACCTGAAGCGCCAGAAGTGCTCGCAGAAAGGAGTATCCTTTGCTCAATTGATACTGACGCTCCACAAGCGCTTTATCCAGGATAAGATCGATAGATGC
Source organism: Candidatus Stahliibacteriota bacterium (assembly GCA_030670165.1). GTDB lineage: Bacteria > Hydrothermota > Tepidihabitantia > B3-TA06 > B3-TA06 > B3-TA06. Next base: position 9,217 of record DAOVCF010000065.1, read on the forward strand.
CGGGTTCAGCTCCTCGTAGTTTGCTGTGATTACCTCTCCAGCAGGTTCGGCAAGCCAGTCGGGAATGGTCGTTGTCTCCCCTTCAAGGAGCTTTGAAAACTCCTCGATACCAGGTGAGCCCTCGGAGATAAAAAACTCCTCCGCGACACCTGCGCCGTAGTGACGTCTAAGCGCGAATTTGAGGTTGCTTATAAGTAAAGGCGCACGGAAGAACTCAAAGATCGGTTCCTGCTCAAGGTAGCGGGCAAAGAACGCCTCCTCTTCAATCTCGGCGCGGGAGAGCATGGTATCTACGTCTTCGGCACGTACTTCGCCGTACGGGGTATCTGCCAGGGCGGAGACGATCTGGCTCTCGCTGCGCACATCGATCAGCCGGTCGAACTGGGCACGGGTAAGCATCCGCGCCTCACGTGAACGCACCCTGCCGACCGCAAACGCGTACCGGACATCCTCTGAAGGGGTATAAGCAACCATGTTGTGGGATTATATGCCGAGGGAATCTAGTGTCAACCTTCGCACTCAGGCACTGTGCACTTAAAATCCAGCGCCGCGCGAGCGGCGCCTTTTAGTCAAAA
>DAOVCF010000166.1 GCA_030670165.1 Candidatus Stahliibacteriota bacterium
GAAAATAAAGAAACTACAGATGCTATAGGGAGAGAACTCCGCGCCGCCGGGTTGATAAGTTAACCCCCTTCCCCTTAATCCCCTACCCTATGAGTGCATAAAGCACTCAAGGGGCACGCTGTCCCACCAGGGGAGGGGAAACTGACACCCCACGCGTCTACTTCATAGCCGCGCGGGGACCACGACTTGGCGGGAGTAAAACATCAGCAACAATCATCTAACTCCTGCGATCCTTTTTGCCTCCGGCAAAAAGGGAGCATATTTATAGCCCGTATTTCTCCTTGCGGATCTCGAACGCCTGGCGGCCGCCTTCGAGTATCTTCTCAACCGTCTGTTTGATGGAGGGTGAATCCAGGTATCCGTAGCGGCCTTCACTGAGGTAGCCGTGCTCCACGTCCGCCTCAAGCGCCAGGATTTGCGCCGCATCGCCCAAAACAGGGATGTTCGCGTTGTGGGTAGCAACCAGGAACTGCCGCTTGTCCATCTGGTCGCGTAACCGCTCGGCGATCTCCTCCACGATGAATGCGTTGTCCAGATCCTCTTCAGGCTGGTCAACTATCAGGGGATAGGGAGATTCCAAAAGAAGGATTCCCAGGATGGCGGTGCATCGCTGGCCGTCGGAGAGGTGCGAAACGTCGCGGTAGTTCGGGTCCTTGTCGGTGCCGAGATTGAGCTTTATCAGGACTTCGGGCGGGATTGCAACCATCTCCATGCGGCAGAGGGTTTCCTCGTCAAAGGATGGAACCAGCTCTTCTGGCGAGAGTCCAAGTAGTTCGGCCACGCCGTCACGGTCGCCTGCACGTGAGCGTTTGGCAAGCTCTGCAAAGCTGAACCGTTCCTCGGAGACAATGCGAAGGGCGTCATCTTTGTTTAAGCGAGGCATGAAATGCCGCAGCTCCGCGGCCACGCGCTTGGGATCGCCCCTGGCCAAAAGCTCGACGTGTATCTTCCCGCTTAGCTCGGCGTTCCATCCGTCCGCTTCCCTTTTGAGCATCTCGAACCTCGAGGCGCGCAGCTCCTGCACCTGACCAAGCAAAGCCCTGCGTTCGTCGCGCCGCATGGAAAGCTTCGAAGCCGCCGCGTCGCGCTCGGCCTTGCGCTCGCGAAGACGCATGACTTCCTTCTCAAGGGTAATGTATTCGTTGACGTCCACGCCCGGGAAACGCTCCTGCAAGCTCCTTAAGCTCTCCTGAAAACGCTCCTCGCCCTCGTTATAGAGCTTCTGCCACTGCTCGTGGAAACCGCGGTGTCTTTCTTCGGTTCCCTGCAGGCCCTCCACCAGACCCTGGACGCTGCGCTCGAACTCCCCCACGAACTCGACTAATGAGCTCGTGTATTCGTCGAGAAGCTGGGGATTAAGCGGGGCCTTTTCTTCCTCCTGCAATGATTTGAGCCTTGCCGAGGTCTCGCTGATGAGTCCGGCAAGCATCTTCTTGATATCTGCAAGCACCGCCGCGCCGCGTTCAAAAACATGGGCTTCCTGCTCTAGTTTTCGTTTTTCATCGATCTTTGAGGGCATGTCCATCTCCAGGAACCGCGAGAGCTTCTCCTCCGCCGCAGATAACTTGGCGAGCTCTGCGTCGCGCCTGGAGAGTTCCTCGGCCAGAGCAGCTATCTCCTGGTTCTGCTCCTCAAGCTTATCAATCAGAAGCCTCTCCTGCGCCTCAAGTGCAACAAGGTCCTTCTCGCACAGACGCTCAAGCAGGTTAACCTGAAAGTCCTGTTGCTTGGATATCTCGTATATCTCCTTATTGCCGAAGATCTCGGCACGAAACACATCCTTGGGATTGACCTTGAGCTTTTCACCCGTGTCCGCATCGCGTACCACCGGCTCGAAGGGGTAGATGCGTTCTATGAGGTAGCGCTTGGGTCTTGGTTCGTGTGATTCAACCAGAAGCGAGATCTTGGAGCCGGGCAGGAATACGTCGCGCATGATCTGCTCGTGGTTCTCGCGGTTGCGGTCGGTCTTCGGTGATTCATCAAGGGCGTAGCGCAGGGTCTCGATGACGGTGGTCTTGCCTGTTCCGCGTCCTCCGATCATGGCGTTGAAGCTGGGGCTGAAGTGAATCGCCAGGCCGTCCAGGAAGCCTCCTTCCCAGCTGGCCCCCAGAAGTCGCGAGTAGGAGCGCTTCTCGATCTCGTGAGGAAAACGCACCTTGGACCTTGAGTCGAGAAGCGCGATCCGCAGGCCCTCCAGGTTGTGCGCGCCCAGTTTGATCGAAATACGCTTCGTTCCCACGTCTTCAGGTCTTTGTGCGAATGAACCGGCAAGGCGCGCCAGAGGTAGCCGGCGTTCAAAGCCCTTGCGCTTGCCGGAGAGCACGGCTTCGTCTTCCGGAGCCAGCTCATGCGGGCCGCGAGCAAGAATCACCCCCCACACCCAGGGATCGGAGACCACTGCCGGATGTTCCTTAATGGCATCGTTGTAAATTATAAGCACCATGCCTTGCGCGGAGCGCACCCGTGCAACCACCTCGCGCGGCGAAAGCGCCACTTGCACCGGCTTGTTGCTGCGGTAAAAACGTGCATTGCCGGGCAGGCCCAGATCTGCGAGAAACTTGTCTATCTCCTCCTGAGGACGTCCTGGTTCAAAAAGAGCCACGAAATCCACCCCCTCCTCCCCCTCCTCAAGCAGCAAACGCACCCCCGGATAGACACTCACCCCACGCTCCTTAGCTCTCTTGCCTAGCTCGTCAAGCCAGATTCCCCGCTCACCAAGCCCCAGGTTGTAGTCCGCCGTTCCCAGGAGCCCTACATCCTTATCCAGTGCGGCTGTTATGATTCCATCTATAATCTCTGCCCGCGCCTCTGTAGATGTCGGGTCGAAATCCTGTGGCGTCTTGTAGTCTGGCGACGCAGGGGTTTTAATAGCAAGATCTGCCCAACACGAATTGGCTCCGTTGGGCCTTGCCAGAATTTCCTCGAACACCATGAATCCTCCTTACGCTTTCAAGAGATTCTACGGCAACATAAGGTTTAGTCAAGGCAACTCGATCCTTAAGAAAGGCGGTAAACTCCCATAACCTGAACCTGCCGTCCCAAAGATACAATCCTTAAGGCAAATCGCGGACTTGACAGTACAAAGAGTTTGAGTAAAGTTGACCACGAATGTCTTATCCTGAAAGAAAAAGATGTCATTCTGGCTGGTGATTCTTCTCGCAAATGCTGCCGTTTACGAGCGAGAGGTAGTCGTATCGAATCCTGCGGAGAGCCTGCAGGCCGACGTCCAGATAAAATTTGATTTGGATACCCGCTCGCTTGTGAGGGAAGGCAAACTGGATTCAGAGGGGAATGCACTGAGGTTCTTCAGGAAAGGTAACCCCATACCCTATTGGATAGCAGACAGCGTCCACAGCTGCTCGACAAGCATCTGGCTGAAGATTGATTCGCTTTTCCCTGGCGAGCGAAAGCTTACCTTGTTTTATTCCGGCTCAACCGACGGATATGAAGATAGCTTCGATGCGATCTTCACCAAGGCCCAGGTCGATTCCGGTCGCGGCTGGGTCTTCCACTGCGACGAGGGTGAAGGGGGTGTAGGCGTGTCAGACGATGGCCACGACAGCCTGATCCTTCAAGGAGTTGCCTGGTGGGAAAGGGACGGGGGCGGATGGGGTAGGCGAGAGGATCAAACGTTTTCGACCGGTTCGGCGCTGCACTTTGAACCTGGTTCCTTTGCCATGTGGGATATGCCCACCGAGGCGTGCAGGGACTCGTTCACAATAGCTCTCTGGGTAAGACTGGATACTCTGGACTACCTTACGTATTCAAACGCTCTTCGGATAATCGCCGAGCGGCCTGATGTATTTTCTCTTTGGCTTCGGCAAGGGAATCTGGGTTTCGATCTTGAAGGTGTAAGCCACCCAAAAACGTGCTGCCTGCCTCCGTTCGGTTGGGAACGCGCAGGCACGCCTGAAATCCCAGCCGGATTCGTCCCCCAGGGGCTGAGTGCCATGGGAGAAGAGCTTTTGTTCTCGGCTTATCGCAAGGCCCCGCCTGTATCCCGCGTATGGAGGATAGACCCGTCGAACCTGGAACTGCTGGATTGGTTCGACATGCCTGACGAGGCAACACATACGTCAGGTCTTGCTTATGACTCCACGCGTGGAGTTCTCTGGGCCGCTGACTACGACTCGGAAAAGCTCTACGC
>DAOVCF010000136.1 GCA_030670165.1 Candidatus Stahliibacteriota bacterium
TCGCCACCCAGAGAGTCGAAGAATACGTCCCCGCGCGAAGAGTAGCGAAGCATCTTCAGGATGGTCGTATCCGCGGCCAGAGCGCTGTCGCTGCCGCGCTCGAACAGGGAATCCACCTTTAACTCAATACTGCCCTTTAAGGTGTCAACGACGTAGGTGGTGATAGTGGTATCTATTGCAAGGTCAAACTTGTAACCGTAGAAAGAATCGCTGATCGAGAAGGAGAACCCCGAAACCAGATAACGCACAGACGAGGTGTCGTGGCGAATCGCCTCCTGGATATCTTCCAAAAGAGCTACCGCCACTACCCCATCAGGCAGATGGCCTTTGGAGGATAGGAAACCCTGCTCGGGTTCCAATAACTCCATTACATCGAGGCTGTCCTGGTAACTCCACAGCCATACCTCGGGCTCTTCATCCTTATTGCAAGCAAGGGGCAGCGATGCCAGCAACGAAAGGAGAACCATAGCAGTGAGACATCTCTTCATGAGCGACTACCGAGGTGGAGGAGGGTGGGGAGGAGGGGGAGAGCCCAAGGCTCTCCCCCTGACTTTGTTAATGCCTGAAGACACTTAATGAACGACAACCACTCGACCTTTGGCGGTACGGGCTGGCGTGACGAATGAGTAGAAGTAGACACCGGCAGGCACCGCTGATGCGTCCCAGGTAAGCATGCGGGCGCCATCGAGCGTGCCTTCGAACAGGGTCTTGACCAGTGTACCTGCTGCGTCGTAAATCTTAAGCGAGGCATGGGTGCCGGGTGCGTTTACGCTGAAGACAACTGAGCCCGCGACCGGGTGCTGTCCGAGGAGCGTAACCACAGGAGCTTCGACATAAGGGGCTTCCTCAACAGATGATGGTTTTGGTTGTGGCGTGGGTTCCGGGCCGCTACCTACATACATCTTCATAGCGGGATCGTTGCTGCCCAGGTACATCACCGGGTTGATGGTAACGACGTCCTTAGCTGGGCCACTCTGGACAACGGAGCCGGAGAAGAGGTCGTGGATGTAGGTTACGTTAAGGATGCTGTCCGAACCTATCCAGGGGTAGGCTGAGTGATACTCTTCACTTTCGCAATGGCCAACTTGAGAGCCAGGGCTGTGTGTGTTGGTGAGGTTGGTGGCGTAGGCAACCAGGCCGAAACCATTTTCGTCGAAGTCGCCTTCAGTCCAATCCTTGACTCCACCCCACGTTGCACCGCCGTTAGTGGAGATTGCGGCATAGATGTCTGCGTTGATGGTCATGCCTGCGCTGAGATCAAGCGAATCCCACTGGCCTGTCCATGTGAAGACCATGTCGTCGCCCGAGCCTATAGCGGCAAGCTGGGGGTTCCAGCAGCCAAGACCCGGAGACCAGTAGCCTGCCGCTTGACCGATTCCCCACAAGTGGAGGCCGTATATATCCCAGATGGTGTCGCCTTCCTCGGTTAGAGGAACGAACTGGCTGTATGGGCCGGAAGCAACGTTGAGCTCGTTGGTAACCTCACTCCAGTGCGTCATCCTCAGGAAGTAAGGATAGAAGTAGGAAAACCAGAGTGTATCGCTTCTGACTTCGTAGGAACGGGGTCCTTCGCCGAAGCCGATGTGAAGGTTGCCTGCCGCGTCGTAGGCGCAATCCAGATCACGCGCCCAGGCGTAGAGATAGAATTCGTCCGTGGTATTCGGAGCCTCGTCCGGATAGTACCCATCGGTGACCCTAACCGGGCTGCCCCAGCTCGCACCGCTGTTCGTAGACTCGATGTAATTGATGTGACCGCTGGAGGCTATCTTATCCGGGTAACCCTGGACCGGAACGCCGGAAAGCCAGGCTACGGCAATCTTGCTGCCGTCTTTAGATACCGCCATGGCGGCGTCGCTGCCGGAGTTTTGCGAAAGAACCTGCCAGGGGGAGAAGGTCTGTCCTTGATCGGTGGAACGAGAGTAGTAGAGATAGTTAACGTTGTAGGGGTTACCCTCGCCAAAGACGTGAGCGGTCACGTGGATCACATTGTCCGCTCCCACAACGATGTGCGGCCAGATAGGCTGCTCGGGAACGGTAACAGGATCAACATCAACCGGTGAGCTGAACGCACCTAACTTGGGTGCAGCGTCCACTACAACGGCTGAAACATTATCAGTAGTCGGCGTATGATGGAAAGCGATCACTGCACGGCCGTCGGAAAGAGCACCCATAGTGGTGTAACCCGCACGGGGAACCCCGGAGGCTTTCACGCCAGAGGTCCAGAGGAAGTCCCCGGAAGCCTTTTCCCACGCATTGTAGTAGACATCACGGGTGGCAAAGGTTTCGTCTTCCGAGTGCATCCAGCAGATCTGAGCGTCTCCGCTGTTGTCAACCGCAATACGGTTGCCCATCGCACCGTTCTGCTGATAATCGTACATGGTAACACCGCCCTGGTCGCCTGCGACCAGAGGAGCGGCTGCTGGGCTGGATGAGATAGGGGTTATCGAACCATCTCTCAGTGGCAGGACAGGGTAGACATCGGGCTCCACCCCTGCCGGTATCGGTATAGGACCGTATGCCGCAAAGGCGGTCACCGCAAGGACCACCGTCAGTACCATGAGTTTTTTAAGCATTTATATCCTCCTTGGCTGTATAGCCTGATTTACCTCGTGGCTTTTGCAGCCACGTTTTCCTAAAGACCGGGATGCATTGCGCGAAAGCCTGCTACAGGAGGTCTTTTCCCGCAATGGGGCTCTTCATCTTAACTCCGCACACGCTTCTTGAGAGTGCAGTCTTCACATCCAACTTAACCATCCGCCTGGCTCTCTCTAACGTATCCCCTATTATCGTCATTGCCGGCCATAAGGCCGTCTTCGCCTCAAGTTTATCCCTTCAATCCGATTGCCATGCCTGAGCTTCACTCGTTCAGTCTGAAGTTGAAGGGTATGTTGACCCATACTCGCACCGGCTTGCCACGTTGCTCGGCCGGAGAGAACGTCCAGCAGCGAGCCGCATTCATAGCGGCCTGATTAAGGATATCGAAGCCGGAACTCTTAACGAGCCTGGTATCAATCACCTTGCCGTCGATGTCAACGAGAGCTTCAACTATAGCCTGTCCTTCCATCTCGGCTACTCGTGCCTTCTCAGGATATTCAGGCTTGGGCGAGTATAGCGGCTGTGGTTTCTTCTCGACCTTCCAGAAGGCCACCACTGGAATCTCGACCGATTCCTCGGGCCTGGTGTAGACCTCTGCGAACTCGGTCTCTGCCATCGTCGCGGCCTCTACCTCTTCCTCGGACTCCGCCTCAACAGGCATGGCCGGCTTTGCTTCAGGAGGAGGCTCGATGAGATTCTCAACCTCCAGCTTGATATCCTCGGCGATGATCGCGCGCTTCTGGCTGGTCCGGTAGGGCTTAACGTTTATACTTTTAGGCGCAAGCGCAAACAACGCGATGTTTATAAGCAAAGCGCCTATAATACCCCAACGCATGGAAATGGGATAGGATTGCTTCAAATCAGCTACGGGCTTCCTGGCCATCTTTACTCCTGCAACTCCTCGAACTGGGTTGCGAAGGTCAGCTTGAGCGCTTTGACCTCCTTCATCTTCTCGATAAGTTCACTAATCTGTCCGTAGCGAGCATTCTTGTCCACGCGCAGCAACACGATCAGGTCAGGATTCTCGGAAAGTATATGAAGCAGTTTGTTGCCGAAGGCCTCTACAGGGGTTTCGGCAGGCATGAGCTTATCCTGAATCGAGATACGTCCCTCCCTGTCGATCCAAACGTTGAGCGTATTGCGGCGCAGGCGGATCCTCTGGGTGGCCTCGGCCTTGGGCAGGACAAGATCGAGTCCCTGCTCGGTGCTGAACACGGTCGTCACCATGAAGAAGAGGATGAGTAGAAACGCGATATCAGACGTCGAAGCGGTGGGGATAGCGGCTCCGCCCCGCGATCGCCTGGCCAGCTTCATTCACCACCTCCTTCAGAGTATGGAACAAGACTGATTCGCTTTGCTTCGGCCATCTTGACCTCGTCCAGCACGTCAATCATAACCGAGTACGGCGCCAGGTGAGAAACCTTGATCGCAACTGAGATCGAGTCGTTGGTACGCTCCAGCGCCGCCTCGACCTCAGCTCTTATGTCGGCGATCCTGTACTCGTGCAGGGCACCGTCCTCTTCTTCCACAAGCACTTTTCCTGTGGGAGAAACCAGTATCTGCATAATGTTGCGGCTGGCGATCTTGACCTCTTCCCCCTTCTCAGGCAGAAGCATAGTGAGTCCCTTCTCGCGGGCGAAGATCGTAGCCGTCATGAAGAAAACGATCAAAAGGAAGGCGATGTCGGCCATCGATGCCGTAGGGATATCCGCTTTGGCTTTCTTCCTCTTGACGAGAGAAATCATAATCCCTTCTTAACCCTTCAGGATTCCCTTCTCCAAGAGATGATCCACAAGCGAGCTGGCCGCCTGCTCCATATCTCGAGAGTAACGGTCTATCATCGAGGTAAAAAGGGTGTGGAAAAGCACCATGGGTGCGGCGATAGCAAGACCGGTAGCGGTGGTGACAAGCGCCTCCTTTATACCGCTGGCCACGATGGTCGGCTCAACCTCGCCTGCGGTTGCGATGGCCGAGAAGGCGCCGATCATGCCGGTAACGGTTCCAAGAAAGCCCAGGATCGGAGCCAGGGTAGATGCCATGGCTATCCAAAGCATCCCGCGATCGAGAAAGGCCAGCTCTACCGCACCGGCGGCTGCGATACCTTCCTCGACAAATTCACGTCCCAGCTTGACCTTGGCCAGTCCGGCGCCAAGTATCTTGGCAACCGGCTGAGGCGTCGCATCGCAAAGCTCACGTCCGGCATCTACTCCGCCTGAATCCACAGCATCGGTAACTTGGTCCATGAACTTCATGGGGTTCAGACGAGCCTTGATGAGAAGGGTTATAAACCTCTCTATAACAAAAGCCAGTCCGAGTAAGAAAACTGCAAGCAACGGCCACATCATGGCCTTGCCTTGTCGGAAGAGTTCGATCATCGAGCCTCCTTTGGATTGAGTATAGTCACCAGGCCAACGTTGTCAAGACTCAGCCGCCTTTTTCCGCGGCAACCCCGGTGTAGGGGAAAACACCCTACAAAAGACCCAGCATCTGTAAAAGAAACCGTGAAGGCCTTGTGGACTGGCGAAACCTGCGGGCGGGCACAGACACGTAAAGCTCATCCAGACAACGCGTTATAGCCACGTAGCACAGACGCCTCTCCTCTTCAAGCGCCTCCGGGTCGGCAAGGCTGCGGGTAAGGGGAAAAAGACCTTCCGCTAAACCAACCAGGAACACTACCTTGAACTCCAGTCCCTTGGCGGAGTGGATTGATAAGAGCTTGACCGCATCCCGCGACCACTGGGCAAGCTCCAGATCCTCCAGAAGTGCCAGGTGATCGAGGAACAAACCGAGTTCACCCTTGCGGAAGCGTGCCGAGGCTTCCTTGAGTTCGTCGAGAACTTCCGATGCTTGATAAGAGGAAAACCTCCTGGCGGCGACCTTGCTGCCGGCGATGAACTCAAGCAGGTCGGAAGGACTAACATCATCGGCTTGCTTACCCCACTCGGCGATAGATGCGAAGAACCGCTCTATCGAACGGCGCGAACGGGTCTTGGC
>DAOVCF010000145.1 GCA_030670165.1 Candidatus Stahliibacteriota bacterium
AAAGCTCGACCGTTTGGATTCACTCTACAAGCAGGGAACCAGACTCTACGATCCCACCAGGCAGGTGAGCCTTGAACTCTATTCAACCCCTGAGTTCGAGACCGGCACCTTCCTTAATCAGATGGTGAACCCTGCATGCGCGGTCGTATTCCTTGACATCCCATCCTACGAGTTCAAGGCGATTGCTCATCTTATGCATCCGGATGACCCAAAGCTCACGGAAACAGAAAAGCTCCAGGTTAAATACGCCAACCTTATCCACTCCTACTTCCACGGGGCCTTTGACAAACAGTTCATCGGCGTCGTCTACTACGTTATCGAGGTCTACGACAACTCGCCGGGCAAGCCCGAAGCAAAGGGCAAGCGTGTTGTCCCGGAGCTGCCGTTGATGCCGTGACGAAATGTCCACCCGCAATACGATTGAAAAGAGGAATCAACGTCTTCAGTATCTTGCATACGTTTTCTAATAGCCAGTGAACGGAGGATTAACTGCTTATATTCCAGAAGAGAACCTGCCGAAGGTTGCAGACCGTAAGTATAAAAATAGACCAGACATCCTGCGAAGTCCAGCGGACGTAAAGGTTAACCGGCTTTATAGTTCATTTAGTGAATCTACTTGACATGTTGGGATTTGAGAGTATACTTTTTTAGTATTGGGGACAGACGGCGTTAGTGCCGGAGGGTCATTAAAAACCTCTAGCTAGGAGTGATTTGTGGACTGGAACATTGAGCGTGTTGTTCCCAAGGAGATGGATATCGTCTCAAGTGAGTTGCAGCGCCTTTCGTTGAAATACCACCTACAGCGTTACCATGTTGCTCGCGATTGGCTTGGCGAGCGATTCAACGGGCGGCAGCCCAGCATTCTCGATATAGGCTGCGGAACAGGGTTCGGCTCGGAGATACTGTCAGAGGTCGGGGAGGTTGTTGGTGTGGACAGAAGCGAAGAGAGTGTGGGATACGCAAATCGTCATTACAAGAATAGTAATACATCCTTCAAATTGGGTAACGCCGATAATAAAAGCTTTCTTGAGAACCTGGGGGAGTTTGACGCTGTGGTGAGCCTTGAGACTATTGAGCACCTTGCGGATCACTATGCTTATCTTAAATGGGTCAATAAAGCGTTGCGACCGGGCGGGGCTTTGGTTGTTTCATTCCCTTCAACGTTTACAATGGATTGGGCATCGCCTCATCACAAACGGGATATCTCCCGTTCCAAGGCCAGTCGTTTATTCCGCGACTGTGGATTTGAGATTATTAAAAGATTCAGGCAGGACGACCGTTTGGATATGCGGGATGTACTTTTCGAAGCTCATTACAATAAAACTATGCCTGCTCCACCCTTGGGTCAATGGATCAGGATTTATCTCCGCAACCCTTACCTTTTAGCATTACGGCTCTACCAGATTACCGTCGGCGGCGGAATTCTGCTCGCGCATCAGCAATACCTGCTGGAACCCATCAGGGCTGGCTGAGAAACCAACGGTGATGATTTAACCGATAGGAGTGCCATGTCAGGAATCAGCGAACGGGTATATCCCAAGGAGATGGATGCGAATGGTGTGGGGAATATCCAGGGGGTCATGTATAAAGTTTTTACCACACGCTACAAGGTTGCCATGGATTGGCTGAGGCATTACTTTCATGGGAGAGAACTTAGGGTTGTCGATATTGCCTGTGGATCAGGATACGGTACCGAGATACTTTCGGAACTGGGGGAGGTAGTGGGGGTCGATTTGGATCCCGAGGTGGTGCATTACGCCCGCAAGAACTACAAGAACGAGCGCACCTCCTTTATGGTAGGTAACGCGGATGACTTTGAGTTTCTGGAAAGCCTGGGCAAGTTCGACGCGGTGGTCAGCCTGGCTACGGTGGAGCACGTAGCCGACGCGTATACCTACATGTCCTGGATCCACAGTGCTCTTAAACCGGGGGGCGCCAGCGTCGTTTGTTTTCCTTCGGTGGCAACCATGGACTGGGCGATGCCGCACCATAAGCGGGATATTTCTATTCGTCAGGCTCGTCGTTTATTCCGGAAAACCGGATTTGAGGTCAAACGGGATTTCTATCAGAATCACAAATTGGACATAAGACACCTGATAAGTGAAGTTACCAGTTACGATAACGAGATACCGGTGCCACCATTACGTCAATGGGTCAAGTATTACCTGATTCATCCTCACCATGCGATCCTGCGCGCTTATGAAACAACGATCGGGGGAGGTATCCATTTCGGCGATCAGGAATACCTTCTTCTTCCCCAGCCGGTGGTCGAACCGTCCCCGGTTAGAGCAAGACTAACCTCGTAACGCTTGAAAGAATCTTACGGATAGAGATAATCTGATAGATGAAGACAATTGAGATAGTTGTAAGGGGTGTGGTTGTCCGCCGGGGACGGGTACTGCTTAATCGTTGCAAGGGAACCTGTAACGCCTTCCTTCCTGGGGGGGCACATCCGCTTCGGCGAACCGGCACGGGCGGCACTCGGTCGGGAGATAAGAGAAGAAATCGGTACAGATGTTGAAGTTAAGGATTTCCTTGGTGTTGTTGAACACTCATGGGAGGACGAAAACGGCTTAAATCATGAAGTCAACCTTATCTTTAAGGTAGAGTGTGAAGAACTCGATCCTTCCAAATCTCCTCGATCCAATGAACCCCATCTTGAGTTCTTCTGGCAGCCGGTGAACGACCTTGCATCGGTGAGGCTGGAGCCATCAGCCATAATTGTATTGCTGCCTCGATGGTTGTCTGGCAAACCGGACAGTGAATGGGGTTCTACGATTGAATAGGAATCAGGCCATAGTCTGTTTGACTACCTCAATAAAGTTGGCAAATATCTCGTAGTGGTGCTCCGTGTGCTCTACCTCGGGGTGGAACTGTACTCCGTAAAGCGGCCGGCTCATATGTTTTATAGCCTCGAACCGGCAGTCCTTTGAATGCGCTAAAGCAAGGAACACATCCGGCAACTCGTATATCTCGTCGTTGTGGGATTCCCAGACCGTAAAGCACTCAGGTAGCTCCTTAAAGAGATCATTCGGCTCGGTTACGATTAGTTCAGCCTTGCCGTATTCAGGAACCTTTGCCTGTCCTGCCTTGCCGCCGAAGTGAAGGGCAATGAACTGGTGGCCAACGCAGATGCCAAGGATCGGTATATTTAATCTATCCAGATAGTCCCCTGTGACGCCCAGCTTCGGTATCTCCGAGCCTATCCTTGGTGCGCCGCCTGAAAGTATCAATCCATCTGCCTCGATCTTCTCAACCGGCGTGGTATTTGGAATGATATTTGTTTCCACCTCCAGTTCCCTGAGCATCCGCCACTCCCTATGGGTCCACTGCCCGCCGTTATCCACCACGTCTATCCTCACACCCATTATTTTACTCCCACTCGATGGTTGCCGGCGGTTTGTGGGTTATGTCATATACCACACGCACTACCTCGGGTATGGTGTTGGTGATGCGGATGCCGATGCGCTCAAGCAGGGAGTAGGGGAGAGGTGAAGCAGACGCGGTCATGGCGTCAAGGCTCTCTACCGCTCTCACAACCACTGTCTCGCCGTAAGCGCGAACGTCGCCCCTCACCCCAACGCTCTTTACCGGCAAAAGCACGGCAAAATACTGCCAGGGAAGTTCGCACTCGCCATGTGAGGCCGCGGCCTCGATCTCTTCCTCTACGATAGCGCACGCTTCCCTCAAGATGGCTGTTCTTTCACGGGTTGCCTCACCTAAAATCCTTACCGCAAGGCCTGGTCCTGGGAAAGGCTGCTTCTCCGCTATCGCAAGACCTAAATACCGTGCCACTTTGCGAACCTCGTCTTTGTACAGATCGCGCAGAGGCTCTACAAGCTTCATCTTCATGTTCTCAGGCAGACCGCCCACGTTGTGGTGGGATTTTATGACATCCCGCAGATCGCCGCCGGACTCGATCCAATCAGGTGCGATAGTTCCCTGGATCAACGTATCCGCCTTGATCTTCTCCGCCTCGCGCTCGAATATCTTGATGAACAGGTTGCCGATGATTTTGCGCTTGCGCTCCGGATCGGTCACACCTCTCAGCGTCTTGTAAAACTCGGCTGATGCGTCCACAAAATGAAGATTCAGTCCCATATTTTTGAGAAGGGCTTGCACGTGTTCGGGTTCGTCCTTGCGAAGGTAGCCGGTGTCCACGAACACCGTGACCAGCCGCTCGTCGATCGCGCGGTTGACTAAAACCGCCGATGTGGTGGAATCCACCCCGCCCGAGCAGGCAATTATGGCCATGTCCTTGATCTGCTCTCTCAGTTTTTTTATGGAATCTTCAACGAATCCGGCAACGTCTTTCATGGACGAAGTCTACGGGCAAGTGTCACGATGTCAAGAATTGTGGTTGCCGTCCTCGTAGGGGCCGGTCTTTAGACCGGCCCGAAAATGTTATTATGGGAGCGGGCCGATCTGACGCGAAGCGGACTCCACAGGCGTCAACGTCGGCCCCTACGAACTTACGCACTTTCTGTTATTTCATCCTTTTGGTCTTCGTGTTTTATTTCCAGAACTTTCCTTTTTACTGAGCGTAACGGCAAATTGAATTGCACGTAGAAGAGGGTATCCTTCTGGAATAGCTACCTTCATTGGGTCGAGATCTTTCATTTTATCTGTAATTTTATCCATTAAATCTGGGATTGAAACCAATTCGATATCATCTCCAATCGTAATTGGGTTTTGTGGTCTTGAATACCCGACGACTACTACCTTTCGTATTTCCTTAAAGTCAAAGTTAAACACCGTCCTGTAGTGTTTAGGAGCGATTTCAAATTTTTTCCGATCTGCTACAAGTTGTTCAAGAAAGTTCATTTTCGTTTTCTTCCTCTCTAAGCTTGCCTTGCGGCTTAAGTTCATTGTTCACCACAGCAATCCCAGCTTGCCGCCGAGGTACAGGAGGCCGGCGAAGAAGAAGCCACCGATGATGGCAAGGGTGAATAAAAGCCGTGCGTCCTCGCCTTTGTTCTTGCGGTCCCAGGCAATGAACGCTAGCACCGCTCCGGCTACCCCAAAAAGGAGTGCGGCAACCGAGATGACTATTCCCCAAACGGACATAGGAAAGCATAATCCTATAATAGAAATTGTCAATCCACAGATT
>DAOVCF010000109.1 GCA_030670165.1 Candidatus Stahliibacteriota bacterium
CTCAAGCACCTGACCGGTGTTCGGGTCGGTGTGCACGTCTGCCACCAGCGCCATGCGTTCGTCCGCCTCACCGGTAACGGCCTTCGATTCCAGTCTTTTGGTCAGCACCCGCATTTCGCCGGACAGGTTCCACAGCCACTCGTGTTCTTCCACGGAAAGCCCCTTCTTTCCTGCCAGCTCCGCCATCCTTTCCACGATCCCTGCGAATTTCTCGTAAACTTCCTTGATCTCTTCGTCGGAGACCATCTCAGCAATGACGCGCGAGCACTCTACAGTTTGGGCGTATACTGCAGGAGCCTGCTCAAGCGCCGCCGCAAGAAGCGGGGCAGGTTTGGGCGGAGGGGCTGCCGTGAGATAGGCGGTATAGCTCTGCTTGGCGTAAAGGATTGCATCGTGGCGAAGCTCGGCCCATGAGGAAAGCGCTGTCATAAGCTTCTTTCGATCCCAGGCCTCTTCATCCACCTTCGCAGGGGCATCCGCATGTTTGTAGACGGCAAACAACTCGAACCAGCGGTAGTAGATGGATGATCTCTTCTCACCAGGTGACAGCTCAGCATACCAACGGACCATCTTCTCGAACTGCTCGTCGTATCCCGCGTATTCGGTATCGCCTTCATCCTTGAGGATATTCAGAGCCTGGTTCCAGCGAAGCACGGCCATCACGTCAAGGCCTCTGGGGAAGACCCGCATCGGACCCAGCTGGGTCATCCCCCAGGTGAAGGGCCTGGGATCGCGACTGCCCTGGTAGGTTTCAACCCTGTCCGCAACGAGCTGGCTGAAGATGTAGGAATCGGGCACGAAGCGCTGGGGCATGAAGCGGGTGGATAAAGGCACCTCGATCGGTGCATCAGACGGGCCGGAAGGGGCGAATTCGGAAATGATCCTGGGCTTGATGTTCTCGCAAAGATAAGCTGAGAGCTCTCTTAACCTTGTCTCGTCTTCGATCATATCGGTGGTTACCTCTTTGCCGAAGAACTCCCGCGCCTCTTCCAGCAATAGTCCGGGTGTTATATCCTCTGCCGAGCCGAAGAAGAACGCGGTCGGTTTGTATATTTCCTTCCAGAGCCGGGTTAGATTGACATCGCCCTCAAGATGCAGCGCCGCAAGGAGTGCCGTCTGGAGGGGCAGGATGGGATCGCGCTTTTCTTTGGGAATGTGCAAGGGCAGCCTGCCGTACCACATCATCGTCTTGAAGTAGCGGCGGAAATCCTCGGATCGCGTGTAGTGCCCGCGAGGAACGTACTGCGAGTAATCCTCCTTCACTCCAGGGAGGAAGGTGGTCTCCTGGATACCCTTGTGCTCCTCGATGCGTGCAAGCTCCTTTGCGACGAGCTTCTCTATATCCTTCGGAAGCTCAACCTCCTGACCAAGCAGCCGGGCACCTACCGCGTAATAGATATACTCAGCCCTGGCCGCCTCCTTTATAGAACCGGAGGACTTCTTCCAATCCTTTACCGACTTCTGGAGCATGCCTGAGGTGAGCCGCTCCAGCTTGGGCAAAAGCTCTTCCAGCTCCATTATGCGCACGGTGTAGTCTACCATAAGGTGCAGGGTGTGGAAGCAAAGGTCGGCTGAGATGAACATCGGGGTCTGGGATGATTCGGTGTAATCGGAGTATACCTCGTAGATTGTTTTGTAGTCGGTAGGCTGCAGAAGAAAACCGATGCTATCAAGCTTTGCAAGGTTTGCTTCATTCAGCCGATGCCCCAGATCGGGCTGGGCTTCTTTCGGGTTGAAGCCCCCAAGCCTGCTTGCATAACTCATGTTAGCTCCGATGGTTAGGGTTAACGCAAAAATCGCCAGGCTGTGCATAACTGCCTCCTTTTCTATTCACACTATACTTGGGGATACAGCAGAGTCAAGCGGGTATTCCACCCCACACGATTGCTGCGCACTCGTGCGGGGACCCCGAAGCGGCCAGAGTCCGCTTTCTTGCGATCTTTACTCTGTCGGGTGCCTGCGATGACAGGAGTCTCCATCACCTCTAACTCCTCTCCCGAAGGGAGAGGAGAACCACTCCCTCTCCCCGAGGGAGAGGGCCGGGGTGAGGGAACAACTACTTCTTGGGCTTAGTGGATTTAGGTTTCGCCTTCGCCTACGGCTTTTCTTCCTCCGGCGGCTGGCCGACGATTCCCTCAAATTCGTGAGGGTATTTTTTTATCAACTCTTCAAAGTCAGGGTCTTCCCAAGGGGCAACAGTGATTTCCTCTTTATTTTCTTTTGATTTGCGGAGACTTACCAAAGCCTCCTTCCACTCGCCCAACCTAGCTTGAGCACAGGCGAGGTTGTAGTAGCCTTTCTTGCCTTTCGAGAGTTCGATGGCTTTTTGTGCACTCTCCTTAGCTTCTTCAAACTTCTCTTTTGCCTTTTCTTCCTCTCCTTCATCCTTGAGTCTAGCCCCCCATACAAGTAAGACATAGGTCTTGCTATTATGAAAAATGGAATTGTCTATATCTAGAGAGATTGCTTCATCAAGAGCTGCAATAGCCTCTCCATAATGACCTCTTTTAGCGAATTCATAATATTTCTCATGCCATCCTCTAGCATCTAGAGGCAAGCCCATACGCCGGAGAGTATCCAGTCTATGGCTCAACTCTTCCAATCTTTTATCTATCTCTTGCAAATCTTTCCCCTCTTGTTTTAATTTTTCCCGTTCTTCGCGAGTTCTTTCCAACTCATTTATGGTTTCATCTCGTGAGCCTCTAAGAAATTCCAAAATGCTAGTAGCCTGTTCTCTCATCTTTTTGATTTCTTCCAAGTCACGCCTAATACGGGAGGTGCTAATTATCGTAAAAATTATCAAGAAGCCAAGGAAAAGTGCCGCCAAGCCAATCCCTGCTATCATAAGCCATCGTGCCCATTCGCCTGATTTATCTGCTGTTTCTTTAATTTCAACCCAGTGTTCTTCGATCTTCTCCATACGGTGGTTGAGGGATTGGATGGAGTCCTCTAACGATTCAACCCTAAGCTGTTGCATCGAATCAACCTGCTGCCCCGCAAGCGGTATCGCGAAAATGATAACAAGAAGCGCCCATTTCCTCATAACACAAAACAATACATATTAACGACACTTTGTCAAGCCCACCCCACACCAACCGTCACTGCGAGGAGCGATCCCAGGGACCCCCTCACCTCTAACTCCTGCCAGACGGTGGCACTTCGTCTCCCGAAGGGAGAGGAGAACCACTCCCTCTCCCCGTGGGAGAGGGCCGGGGTGAGGGAACAACTACTTCTTGGGCTTAGTGGATTTAGGTTTCGCCTTCGCCTTCGGCTTTTCTTTCTCCGGCGGCGGGCCGACGATTGCTATGAACCTCTCGCGGTAAGGCGGCTTTTGTAACGGTACAAGGTCGGGGTCTTGCCAGGCTTGGGCGAAGGAAGGCTTCACGCCTAACTCTTTTGTTTCCTTAGATTTTTGAAGACTCTCCAACGCCTCATCCAACTCACCTAACCTAGCCTGGGCACAAGCAAGGTTGTAGTAACCTTTCTTGCCTTTCGAGAGTTCGATGGCTTTTTGTGCACTCTTCTTGGCGTCTTTGAACTTCCCACTTGCTTCCTTGCTTTTAAGAGTTCGTAGGGGCCGACCTTGAGGTCGGCCCGCACTTACTCCCTCACCCTACCCTCTCCCGAAGGGAGAGGGTATAGACCATATGCGCTGACACGGAAGACGCTATGAGATTGTTCCCTTCGTTCACCCATCGGAGCCGCGCGGTCTGCGACCGCTCGCAATGACAAAGGAGACGCTTGACCCCTATCCTCTATTGCATACAATTCAGGGTGGAACAGAGTGCGGTGATAGCGCTTGGCGGAAACGCGCTTAAGGCAAAGAACGTAAAGTTCGCGTCCTTTGAGGCTCAGCGCGAGGTGGTGGAGGAGACCGCCCGCCAGATCGCAGAGCTAATGGCCCAGGGCTGGCGCGTGGCCGTAACCCACGGCAACGGCCCGCAGGTGGGCGATCTCTTACTGATTTCTCACATGGCACACGAGGCGCAGCGCGATATCCCCCAGATACCGCTTGACGCGGCCAACGCCTCGACCCAGGGCTCTTTGGGCTACCTCATCGCCCAGGCGGTGCGCAACGCCCTTGCAGCCAACGACACTAAAAACGAGATAGCCGCGGTGGTCACCCAGGTTGTTGTGGATAGGCAAGACCCTGCGTTCCGCAACCCGACCAAGTTCGTAGGGCCTTCGTACAAAATCGAGGAGGCCAACGAACTCTCCGTAAGACTGGGCTGGCGGATGAAAGAGGATCGTGGCCGAGGCTGGCGCAGGGTGGTTGCCTCGCCAAATCCTTGCGAGATTGTGGAGCTTCCTGTCATTAAAAGACTCATGGAGCAAGGCGTGTCGGTGGTTACCGTGGGCGGTGGCGGGATACCGGTAGTTAAGGAAGGAAAAAAGCTCAAGGGTATAGCCGCAGTTATCGACAAGGATCATGCATCCTCGCTTCTTGCCACCGGCCTGGGGGCGGAGCTTCTGGTAATTCTTGCCCCGGTGGAGCACGTCTGCGCCGACTTCGGCAAACCGACCCAGCGCCCGCTCGATCGCCTGAGCGTAAGGGAGGCAAAGGGACTTTTTGCAGCCGGGCAGTTCCCACAAGGCAGTATGGGGCCGAAGATCGAGGCCGCGATAGGTTTCCTCCAGGCGGGCGGCAGTAACGTGCTTATAACCGATCCGCCCAACCTGATCAGAGGGATAGTAGGAGAAACCGGAACGAGGATGATACCATGAATCTACTTTTGATGCTGGTGATCTCAGGCAAGCTCTTGATTCCTATGGATTTATCCCAGACCAACCACCTGAAGGCCTACGGGATAGCCTATCACGCTCTGGCGCGCGGGGAAAAGGTCGAGTGGCTTTTGAACTACAGAGACGGTTCGTTCCTGCTTGAGAGCTCGAATGGGAGCGAGAAGGAGTGTTTACTTGCAGGGGTCAGGGTCGTGGAGATAGACATCGGCAAAGAGGCTGCGATCCGGGCTACCATCGAGGAAAGCAACATGAACGCGGTTCTGTTGGAGAAAGCGCCCAGAATCGCGGTTTACGCCCCGCCGACCGCCGATCCGTGGGATGACGCGGTCAGGCTGGCTTTGGAGTACGCGGAGATTCCATACGATGTGCTCTGGGACCCTGAAGTGCTTGCGGGCAAGCTTGCCGATTACGACTGGGTCCACCTGCACCACGAGGACTTTACCGGTCAGTACGGCAAGTTTTACTATAACTACCACAACGCCGACTGGTACAAGGAGCAGGTGAGGCTGAACGAGCAGACCGCAAAGAAGCTGGGGTTTGATGGGGTTCCCAAACTGAAGCTGGCGGTGGCAAAGGTAATCAAGCGCTACGTTCTCGAAGGAGGGTTCCTGTTCGCCATGTGCTCGGCCACCGACACCTATGACATCGCCCTGGCCGCTGAAGCAACGGATGTGGTGCACCAGATCTTTGACGGCACCCCGATGGACAAGGACTGCCAGGAAAAGCTCGACTACTCTCAGACCTTTGCGTTTGAGGGCTTTACTCTGGTAATGGACCCCTATCGCTACGAGCACTCAGATATCGACGTAAGCGAGGGTGCGGTGGCACGCGGCCCCGATGCGGTGTTCGCGCTGTTTGACTTCTCGGCAAAGTTCGATCCGGTCCCTTGCATGCTGGTTCAGGACCACACCGCACTTTGCAAGGAGTTTTTGGGTCAGAACACAGGCTTCAACCGGAAGTTCCTCAAGCGGGACGTGCTTGTCCTGGGCGAAGTTAAGGGTACCGAAGAGGTAAAGTACATCCACGGCAACTGGGGCGAGGGAACGTTTACCTTCCTCGGCGGGCACGACCCCGAGGATTATGCGCACCGGATAGGCGATCCGCCGACCGATCTTGAGATTTACCGTAACTCGCCAGGATACAGGTTGATTCTAAACAACGTGCTTTTCCCAGCGGCAGAGCGCAAGCCTTTAAAAACATGAAATCCGATCCCCGCTGCACACCGTGTTTAGTACGCCAGCTTGAGCGCAGCGCAAAAGCTCTTCATCTACCCCAGGACGAATTTGATGCGTTAATTGCGAGAGCAAGAAAAGAGATACCTAATATCCCACTCAGCCTGCCGCCAAATATCTACTCCACCGAGCTTCTAAGGATGCTTTATCAGGGGGGAGCCGATCCTTACAAGGAGGAGAAGATAAGGCACAACCGTGAGGTTGCCGAAATCCTGCCCTTTGTGAGGAAGATGGTAGAGCGATCGGCCAACCCCAAGAAGACGGCGTTGCTCGCGGCGTCACTGGGCAACATCATCGATCTGGGCACGAGAGAACGTATAGATACAGGTGAGATAAGAGAGTTTCTGGAAACCGCCGCCTTTGAACGCGACGACAGCCCTGAACTCCTGAAGCGGGTGGAAAGCGCCCAGACCTTGATCTACGTGGTGGACAACGCGGGTGAGGTGCTTCTTGATGGTTTCTGTGCAGAAGTCCTTGGCGTACCGCAGACGATATTCGTAGCCAAGTCCTCACCTATCCTCAACGACGTGACCGTTAAGGAGATGATCGATCTCGGTTTCGATCCGGAAAGTGTCGCAAGCACCGGCTCAAACGATCTGGGCATAAACTGGGAGACGCTCAACCCAGAGGTAAGAGAAAAGATGAGCCAAGCTGACGTGGTGATCGCCAAGGGCCACGCCAACTTCGAGGCATTTGCAGACGGCCCCCAGGAGGCCTTCCTTCTGTTAAAGATAAAGTGTGAAGTGGTTGCCGAGAAGATACGCGAGGACTGCGGCTCGCTCGTGTG
>DAOVCF010000148.1 GCA_030670165.1 Candidatus Stahliibacteriota bacterium
GATGAGTGGCGCTCGGACGAGCCTCTTACTGTTGCAGCCAAGTCGGGAATAACCGCATTCCTGGCCGCAGGCGCCGGATGGGTTGCTTGGACGCGTGTTGCCGACAACCGCCACTACCCGGGCGACGTTGCAGCCGGCGCCGTTCTTGGTACAGGCACCGCCTTATTCTTCTACTCCTGGCAGAACTGGTGGGGAAAGCCACAGGAGGATGAAAATCCCAACCAATCCTCGATCATCGAGGCTACCCCCTTCTCAATCGGCGTGCGATTCAGTTTCTAATCCTAACAATAATAGAAAAGCCCAGCTTCAGTCTGGGCTTTAAGATTTCGAGGGTTGAAGCCGTTTAACCTTTAGCGGTTAACATAGACTCCAATTTCTTGATCAGTTCAAGGTGTTTGTCGTAGGGGAGTTCTGAGAAAATTGTGAAATGCCTCTTGTCGTAGTCATCCTTGTTTCCGATCTCTATAGCAAAATCGTAACTAGCACGTCGTTTTGCGGATTCCACAGCCGTTAGATCTGAATCAGTGGTAGTTGGAGAAAGGTGGATTTTTGTTCTGAGTGAGAAAGGATGAATGATCACTTCAGCATCTGGAAGTTGAAAGTGTTGTTTTAATTCTTCGAAGAGAAATTTAGTTGTAGGCTCTTTTAGAAGGTCGTGGAATGGAAAATCTAATTTTACTTTGCACTGGCTCCCGAACTGTTCTGCGGCAACATTTTGATAAAACTCTGACCATGCACCTTTTTTTCTAGAAAACAGATCTGTAAGCTTCTCGCACATTAATATAGCGTCTTGAGTTGTGCCAGTATCCTTATCGGTTCCAGCCACTACAACAAATATACTGTGTCGTGAAATCTTTGCCAGTTCGATAGTCAGCAATTTCCCGTTATCCTTCTCAAAGGATCCTTGAGTTAAGGTTAATTCCTGAAGTATTTTGTTCTCATCGACCTTACCCTCCAACTTAGAAGGCCCGAAGGTTTCATTGACTCTCTCCTTTATTTTAGGTCGATTAATCACCGTGATTGGGATCGTGAGTTCTTCGGAATACGCAAGGTATTGGCACCTCAGTTCTCCTACGACTTCCATTATTCCTCCTTACGGACAATGATGTTAAATTTCTCGGTCCTCAATTCCTCCAGTGGGCCTCCACCGCTTGAATGTCGGAATTTTATCACTGCCTTGGTTCTACCCGGAGACACTCCTTTCACAACGAAGAGGTATCGTTTCTTCGTAATCGAAACATTGATAGGGTCTGCTATCGATTCATCCTCTATGTGAAGTGATACTTCGGAGTAATTAAACGCAGCATTAAAAGGCTCTAATACTGGACTTATCTTCACGCATTCTTTCTCGATGACTTCATAATCCTTCTCAGGAATAGCGAGTCTCATTGGTTTTCTCTCAGCTATCATTTTTTTTTACCTTTCTCGATTGGTAGATCCTCAATTGTGCCCATCAATTGCTTTGTGTCAACCTCAGGTTTAAGAAAGTCAACGGGAACCCTGATTAAGTATTTCTGTGGGCTAAATATCTTTCCTTCTTTTTTAATTAGCGGACCTGAAGTATAGAGGATTTGTGGTCGTAGATATTTCCCTGTTTCTACTTCTTTAATGACAGGAGTTGATTCAGGGCCTCCCTCAGCAACCCAGAGGATATCTTCGAGGAGCAGACTCGGCAGTACAATCGGAGCTTTCCTTATGGGGAGGTCCTTGATTTCGTGGAGTTTCTTTGTCACATCCCATATTTCTTTCTGTTCACCGGGGCGGTATGCTACATTTGTTACCTCAAACAGTTCTTCTGCACTAAGATTCAAACGGTATCTGCATTTGATGAATCCCTTGGTAACCCGATCCTTTATCACGTTCTCCTCTTCCCATTTATAGGTTAATTCTCTCTTTGGCTCGCCTCCGACAATCGGTTGTAAAATGGTTTCTAGATTAAGTCTGTAGTACTCTACTTTTCTGTATCTGAGAGTGCGTCTCGAAAAACCATAAGTTTGAGCTTGGTGAGTTGCTGTAAGGATAGCTTCGTATGGTTTTTTGTAGGGCGCCTCAAACTTAAGTTCTGTAAGATCAATTTGGTAATTTTGGTGTTCTCTGAGTTTCCGGACACCTTCTCCTATAAGCCAAACAAGGAATTTACATCCTTCGTAAAGGTATTCAACCCTGGGCATTTCGGGCATCTCAGCTTACCTGCTTCGAGTTAAATACATTAGGTTAGCTTTAAGTATCGGCTTACTGGTACTGCGCCGATTCTGAGACCTTAATATATCCACACTACGAATTACAGCCTCCTCTCGGTTTAGGTGCCACCATTATAGCGACGAGTTTTAAGTTGTCAAGTATTTTGTTTGCCCTTATTTTATCTAAGGCCAAGTCATTATACCCTCGTTCAGTAAAAATGTCAATAGTCTATTCCTCCGATTCCTGCTCCCCCTCCGGCAGGCCGAAGGTCTCGGCGATGAAGCGCTCGGGGACACGATAGCCCATCTCAGATAACGTCTTTAAGGTCTGGGCGAACTCAGGTGTGCCGCGCGGAGGCAGGTAGTCTATCATGAAATGCGGCGCTGCAACGTTCGGGCCGTAGTTGAAATCGGTAAGCCATCTGATTAACGTCGAGTTCATGGTCGTGTGCAGGAGTCGTGCGTCCGCCGAGATTATCTCCTGGCGAACCTCCTGATGGGTTTTTGCCGCGGCGTAGGAGCCTACCTTGCCCACCTCCTGGGTCAGGGTGCCGCCCAGAACGGTCTTTGAGATCTCGGCGTTCATGAAATCTAGGAGCTCGCGGAAGAACGAACCCTTCTCGCCGACCTGGATGTTCTCAAGTTCGACCTTGGTGTCGGCAGGCACGGCGGCCACCGAGTCCTGCTGGAGGTTCACCAAAGCTCGCACCAGGTTGGAGACGTCGGCGTCGGTGAAGTGCGCTGGATAGCGGCCTATCACCGAGGGGATGCCGAACTTCTCGGCCAGAACCATCCAGAACGCCTGTGCGTGCTTCTTGAAATACCAGGGCCAGTAGATGGACAAAAGCAGGGGGTTTGCGTAGGGCACGTCGTCCTGCGGCTCCGAGCGATGGCAGATGAACTTGCGGTCTGGCAGGTCCTTGGATTGACCGGTTTCGGAATCAACGAGCCTGAGTTTCGCATCCGACTCAAGGATGAACCGCTCCGGCCTTCTCGTCCTTAAAGCGTCCACCCTTACAGCATCCGGATCTATCCGCCACATGATTTCTGCAACCGAGTGGCCGTAGGGAATTGCCTTCAGGAGATGCGCCAGCGCGTGCTCGAAGTTGGGGATCGAGGCAAGGGTCTTGCGGACAAATTCCGCGATCTTTCTGGCTTTTTGTGAGTCGTCCGCCGCAACGATCTCCCAGCTTCGTCCGGCCACGCCTGCACGGCGCGAGCGGAAGGAGCTCTGGATATGTGGATCCGCCATCATCTCATCGAACACGTCCCAAAGCCCGCGTCCCTCGTGGCGTTCGAGAAAGGAGGGTGTTGATACCGGCATACGGTTCAGGACGTTGGTAAGCCATAACATGGAACCGCCTGCCGCGCTGAATTCCTTCTCGATCGGTTTAAGATTTTTCATCATCACCTCCAATACAATGCTCCTTTTGTTCTCTCAGAACAAAAGATCGCAGAAGAAGCTGAGAGGAGCAACGTGTACGTTGCTTCCTCAGATTTTGTTTCCGATCCTTTCTCCGCAGGAGAAAGGGAGGATTTAAGGCCCCCATGCGAAAACTACTGTTTTCGCATGGGGTATTAAAATTTCGGCAGAGAAAGTACATAGTTTTCCAGATCCTCCGGTTTTATGCGGTAGTGGCCGCCTACAAGCTCCGCCTTCAGCTTGCGTTCGTGTATCAAGCGCAGCACGGTTGACTGAGAACATGCAAGTATCTGAGCCGCCTCTCTGACCGAGAGCTTGCGTTCCAGCTTTTCCTTCTGCATAATCATTCGTTCAACCTCTTCGGCGCTTATGCGGATGTTGCCGCGCAGCTTGACGGCCTTAAGACGACCCTCGTATACCGCTCCATAGATCGAGTACGGATGACAGTGCAGCAGCGCGGCCGCCTCTCTTATACTCAAAAGATGCATGTCTTATCAAGGCGATTCCTCTCCTTCGTGGAGAGTCTCGCTTTCCTCTGTCTCGGGTTCTCGATCAAACTGCGGCAGTGTTAATAGTTCGTTAGCCGCTTTGCCGCTTGTAGCTATCGCGTCAATCAGCACGGCGTAGTTTTTGAGATGCAGGACTTCTGCCTCAAGTTCAGCGGCTTTGGCCTTAAGAACGCTTGTTTGGGCATAAACGTCGGCCACCTTTGAGAAGGCAAGGCTGTATCCTGCGATAAAGGCCGCCGCCCCTGTGGCCCCAATCAGAAGCACCACAGAGGCGATGACTGATACCTTCACGAGGATCGGCGCCTGTCCCTTTGGCATAGCTATCTCTTGCCTGTGAGGGTGCGCGCCGCCTTCCATAGCCCGGCAGCGATGCCCCCTGAGAAGAACCCCTGGATCAGGGCGACCCATATGGGTATAACCTGCTCGATCATCCCAATTTGAGCAAGGCCTAGCTCGGCAAGATAGACCAGGCCGCCTAACGCTACGCCTGCAGCAAGCGCCAGAGCGGTGTTGATCCAGCCCTGGGTCTTAAGCCAAACCTTTAGCTTTTCAACTACAGCGGCAACTATCACGCTGCCCAAGAGGGTTACACCGAACAGATTCACCGTTAGTTCTTCACCCCACATTGTTCCTCCTTTTTTTGATCTTTATTCTGTTCCTCAGGTCGGCGACCCATTAGGAGCACCGTCCTTTGGAACCCCTGCAGTCTTTCCGCAAGCCACAGGATCATCTCCTGCGCCTCTGCGCTTCGGTGTATTCTTTGCCTTGCCGGATCGGCCAGGTTCGTCCACCATGTCTCGAAGCGCTGGGCCAGCACGTCCAGGTCAAGCAGGAACTC
>DAOVCF010000151.1 GCA_030670165.1 Candidatus Stahliibacteriota bacterium
CCCGAGGAGGTAGTTGCATCAGACCATTCTACACGGCCTGAGCCCTGAACCTTTCTCGTATAAACCAGTCGGCCTGCAGCGTCATAGACCGCAAGAAGGGCAGCCTCACCACGAGGCAAGACAAACTCAGCCCAGCCCACATTTCCAAGGCAGGAAACATCAAGGGTTACGGGGCGTTGGATGCGGCTTTCGTATACGCCGGGGGCGACAACATAGGTAAGGAGTGTGACCGAGTCCCGCATCTCTTCTGAACATTCCCAGGTTTCGGTATAGAGGATGGTTATATTCGAATCGCCGATCTGGGCATCTTCCGGGGCGTAAATACGCGCGTAGAAAGCGGTATCCGCACCTTGTGTCTGATTGGCACCGAGCTTGAAGTACCAGGGAATGGTATTGATGTAGGCGGTATCCCAGAGCTCTATGTGCCACTCAGGGTTGAAGCATGGGCGCAGGGAAATATGAAGGGAGTCCCTTTCGTCGCCGAGGTAGAAGAGGTTGAGGATATAATCCACGTAGCTGCCTGCAGAGGTTGTCTTGACGCTGTCCGGCTCCAGCCTCAGGTCGAAGTGGATGTGGTAGAATTTGATATGTACCTGTTCGAGCCAGGGCAAATAGCAGGGACGCATGTAGTGGAACTCCGTCCGGTACTGTACGTACCGCCAGCGCAGACCTCTGGGGTTTCCATAGCCGTTTTTCACCTCGTACCAGTCGGTCCAACGTTCGTCAGGTATCGAGTCAGGACCTGAGCGCAAGCTGAAGTGGATATATGAGAATGAGGGTTCGTAGCCCACATATGTCAGGCGAGCGTTCTTTGCGCCGTCGTAGTAGGAGCCGCAGTCGAAGATGGATGAATAGTACCATGCCGAGTAGGTGCGGTCGTAGATGTTGCCCGGTTCGCGGAACACCGCATGATGATCCTGATTAATAGGAAGGCTTACCGTGTCGTTGTAGTAAGGTCCCCACAACACGTAGGACGCCGAGCCGCCTATGTGTGAGTTCACGTAGATGTCCAAGAAGCCGTCGAAATTCAGATCGCCCACGAAACCGCCTGAGGAGTTGATTGGTATTGTACCTATCTCTTCCCAGACTACTTCGTCCGGCTCGATAGGTTCTTCCGAGAAGTATGGTTCTTTGCCGCGGTTGTAGTATACAAGTGGTTCGTCTCCCCAGGAAGATGAGCCGAAATCCCGACCGCGGAGGTAGATTACATCAAGCCAGCCGTTCGAGTTCCAGTCCCAGACAGCGCTGCCACCATAGCAATCACCGGAGTAAAGCACGAGAGGCGGATCAACAAAACCGTCCGCCGAACCGAAGTAAATGTATGAGTCTTTAATCTGGTTGCGGCCGGTGAAGATAACGTCCAGCCACTCGTCGTTATCGAGGTCGGCCATGGATATGCCGTGATGCCCGGAGGTGGGATAGTAAAGGGTGTCCACCTTCTTGTAGGCGCGGGGATTGCCCTCTGCGCCCCAGTAGACGATAAAATTGTAGGCAGCACCTTGACGGGCGCAAACGATGTCTGCCCATCCGTCCTTGTCTATGTCGGCTACCTCCAGGTTATGCTCTGAGCCTACTCCGTAGTAGACCGTTCGATTGTCGTCCGAGTAGTTGATCCAGTGGGGGCCGTCTTCAAAGCCCCACCATACGATAAGTACCGGTGTGCCCCCTCCTGAAGAGGCGATGATGTCCAGGTAGGTATCCTTATCCAGGTCACAGATATAGACCGTCTCCGGGCTGCCTGTGCCGGCGGGATGTTTAAGTGCGGTATAGTCGTTAGGGTCAGGGTGAGGTGGTAACAAGAATTGATTGCTCCAATATATCCTTACTTCCCCATTCTGCCATCCTGAGTGGATAAGCTCCGCGTAGCCGTCAAGGTTTAAATCGGCGAGATCTATGCCACCACCTCCGCGTGAGATGTCGTATTCCCACCGATTATCGGCAGAGTAAATCTCAGGCAGATTCTCATCTCCATAGTAGAGATAGAGGTCACTGTTAGGGGCGTTGCCTCCTTGGCGTGAAACCGCACCCAGATCGTAGGTTCCGTCGTTGTCAACGTCGAAGCGCGCGAAGAACTCCACGCATCCGGGCTCTGCCTCCAGATTGGCGCGCTGTGAGATGTACGTCATAGGGTCATGCCCTAAGTTGGATAGGAAATCCTCAGCCGTGGTTTCTGTCCACTCAAGAGTTCCCAATAATAACAATAATAAACTCATACTTTCTCCTTTTTAGTAGGTTGATAGGTTTGTTCTTGATAAACTGATTTTCAGACGTGTAGTATTCTCCTCCTTGTTGTTTGGGTAGGTGTGTAAGCGATTTTTCGGACACAAAGGTCTCTTAATCTGTTCTTTCCTTAGCATTCTTTTCATAAGAGAAGCAATTTTCGTTCCAGAAGACACCGCAGTTAAGCGACATAAAATTGGGAGTTATGAAACCCAAGTTAAAAGTCAAGAGTAAAACTGTATTGGTTCGTAGACACTTTTCCAGCATACTGGACAGATCTTTCGACAGTAGATTCATCAGTTTTTCAAATAATGAGGGGTATAAAAAATTAGGGCTGACCAGATGGTCAACCCTTTGTTACTCTCTCTCGATCAACTAACTGTCAAGAATGGCGAGAAAGGTATTTTGTTGGTTTACCAGCGGTCGCGGTTTCCGCCACCGCGGTTGTAGCCGCCACGCTCGCCGCGCTCGCGCGGGGGACGGGCTTCTTCTACTCTAAGTTCGCGGCCGTCGTGCTCTGTTCCATTAACGGCACTAATGGCCGCCTTTGCTTCCTCGTCATTCGGCATGTCCACAAAGGCAAAACCGCGAGGCGCATTGGTGTAACGATCCGTTGGGACCGCTACCTTCGAGACTTCACCATGCTCGGCGAAGATCTCACGTACCTTCTCCTCGTTGTAAGAATGGGGAAGGTTTCCGATGAATAAACGCATGTATTTTTCTCCTTGTCTGGCAGCCATTTTTGGCTACCAACATTTTAATTATAGTCATCTTATGACGTATGTCAACCCCTTAACCCGTAACACATCCCGTAACCCGTAACACACCGTAACACACCGTCACACACCCCGTCAGCATTAGCTCTGCTGGATACAATTTGTCTGAATTATCTGTAGTCCAGGGGTTCTACCCCTTTGGGCAGGTTGAGCGAGAACACCCTGACCGGCTCGCGTTCGATAACCTGGAGGTCAATAAACTCAAGAATGAGTTCGGAGTCCGCTTTCCTGAATACAATCCTTTGGGCGTGATCCGGCATTGTTTCAAACCCACCCTCGCGCCAAACCTCCCAACCCTTGCCTTTCAATCCTATAAGTCCAGGACTATCAGCTAGTTGCAGGTAGGCGGTGCCGTCCTTCCACAAAATCAGGGTATCGCCCGCTCCTGTGGTGCTGTCAGGTTCATCCGGCAGTATCCCTTTGTAGGCCGCGGCCAGGGAAGCTACAGGTATCTCCCAGCCTTCCAGTGGCAGGTCGTCCGCCGGCCCCAGGATCAGCACCTCGTTGCTCATTGGCAGGTACACGAGGGTTGAGTCGGGGTTGTGTCGGATCGAAGCAACAGAGAAGTAGGCCGCAAACAGATCGACAGCCAGGCGGTCTTCATGAGCAAACAGCAAAAAGCGGCCATTGTACGTATCTGTGAAATCGGTGTACTGGTAGGAACCCTGGACTTGTTCCACGAAAGCCGTTTGCGTGGTCGGCCTAACAAAAAGGCGGCAGCCTGTCATGATCAATAACCCTGCAACCAGAATCTTTGCAATCCTGAGGAGTGCAGGCCGTGAGGAGAGGGAAGGAGTGAGGAGGGCGTTCATCGAAAGCGCAGGTGCAGGCCCAGGTAAGGCCAGGGGCCAGGGGCGTGCAGCCGGAAGTTGGCCGATACCCAGTAGCGCAGGTAAAGCTCAAGCGCTACCCGGTCGCCTCGCAGTACCCCTATGCCTGCCTGCGGGGCAAACTTGTGTTCCCAGAATGGGGCAAGATCAAGGGTGTCCGAATCCCATCCAGGTCTGAATCGGGCGAAATAGGCGTAGATTCGCGCCGAGGCGTAGATATTCTTGTAGATCGGCTGATCGAAGATAACGTCAAGCTGCAAATCGTGGAACATATCGGTTGAGTTCAAAGCGTCAATAACCGTGTCGTGAGGGAACCAGGCATAGGTAAGCTTTGCGTTAAGACGCTCATACCACGCGCCTTCCTTGATGCGTTCCAGGTTGCGGTTGTTGAACGCGCCAGGCGTGCCTGCAGCGAAGGTCATGCGGTTGAAGACAATCTTGTTTGAATCAGGCACTCGATCTATGTTGTGGGTGCAGTCGTGAACCAGATAGGTACTTGCCGTTGCCTTGTCGAAGAGGTTGAAACGAAAACCGCCGGTAAGATAGAAGTGGGCCATGAACGGGTCAAAGGTAACGTTGCCAAGCTGCTTGCCTGACTCCAGTTCGTCGCGGTAGAGTATAAAGAAGCGCTGACCGGCCACGTCTATTAAATCTGTTGATACCTCCATACCCGCATCTATGTTGTACCGGCCGTAGGTGGTATCGCGGAAGTATTTGCCCACGAAAACCTCACCCGTGGGCTCAATTGGGAAGTTCACGTTTACGTTAACGAGACTCAATCCAACGAGCAAAGAGACGATCATCTTTTCCTCCGGTTATCTGGACCTCTCCAAAACGTCCTGGTTCTATCCCAGAACCCTCGATCTCCACGACCCGGTCTATCTCAGGTGCCGAATTCCAGAGACGGCCAACAACTTTTCCCTTACCTGCAAAATCCACCACCGCTTCGTGCTTTTTCCCTGTCATTCGATTGGTTTCCTCTGTTTGCATACGTTCTGCCAGTCTTATCAATCTTTCGGCGCGCTGTTTTTTTACCTCCCACGGCACCTGATTCCCCATCTGGGCGGCCT
>DAOVCF010000074.1 GCA_030670165.1 Candidatus Stahliibacteriota bacterium
TCCATCTTAAGGGCAGGGATACGTTTCCCATCAACCGTAAGGGTCTCTGGTGCAATAACCTTGATTGAGACCGGCAGGGTCTTCAAGAGGGTGGGTTCGAATACGGTAACGTTCAGCTTGTCCCCTGGCCTTGGCGACTGCGCCGCAACCCAGGAGGCAAGTGCAGGCGCGATAAGGGCGTCCTTTGCCTTGATTTCCTTGGTCTCTGTCCTCCCCGCGGTCTCGATCTTCACCTTTATCACCTCGCCTTCACGCTTGCCCTCCGCGTAGAATGTGTGCTTCCTGGAAGAAATGTCAAAGGTAAACTCCTCAAGGTTCAGATCCATATCGGTCACAGCCACCAGATTGGTGGCGAACTCCTCGTCCGAGCCTAAAAGCTCAAGCTTCATCGTCGACTTCTGGATAAACCGGTAGCTATCTCCTTTGATCTCCTGTCTGGAGTAGACGTAGCCGATCTTGGCATTATTTATATATATCCCCATCCAGTCCTCTGAAGCGCTGACATCTACCTTCTTGAACGTCTGCTTGCCCCCGCAGGCCAGCAGAAGAAGTGCTACAGCGATGAATCTCTTGTGCATTCAGGAGTATATGAGCGCCTTGGGACGTGTCAAGACGAACCACAGATTGATTCTTAACCAACGAGTGAAACGAGTTTCAATCTGCGGTTTCTTTGTCCCTTAGAGACCGGGGGAATTCGCCACGATCCGCGCAAAGTTAGCGGCAAGCCGTTTACCCGCTGCACCCGAGCGCTCGGGGTGAAACTGTACGCCCCACAGGGGACGCTCGATGTGGCGGATGACCTCAACCTTGCACGATGAGGAGTATGCCAGAAGCTCGAAGTGTTTTTTTAGATTGGCGTCCGGAACCACGTGTTCGTAGTGCGACTCCGAAGCGGTGAAGAAAAGCCCCATGTTGTAAAGCAGCTCCTCGGTCCTCAGGACCCGGATGACCTCGTCGCGCTCGATGAAGCGGTTCTTGCGGATGACCTTCGCACCCCAGGCGTAAGCCAACGTCTGGTGCCCCCAGCAGATGCCGAGGAGTGGTTTTTCGGTCTCAAGGTAGAGCTTTGTGATTACTTCAGGGACAGGGTCTTTCGTAATCTGACGCTCCGAACCGGTAACAACGATGGCGTCTTCGGAGACATCCAGGGATTTAACCTCATCAACGTAAACGGTCGTAACCCCAAAGTGCGGTTCCAACCAGGTAACGTAGGCCGACACCCGTCCATCATCCGCCGCCTTGTAGGTGTTGATTAAAAAAACCGAAGGCTTCACGTTCGCAGTTTACGGATGGGAAGGCGGGAGTCAATAGGGTTGACAATTGTCTTGGGATACTTATTCTGGATTATAAACAAGATAAAAAAGGAAAATAGGATGAAAAAGGTCATACCACTCGTTCTACTCGCCCTTGCCGGGTGTTTCAGTCCCAAACTCATGAAAGTGGGTTATTCCACATGCATGTTACCTGAACAGAAGCCAGTATCTTGTGTTGCCGATAGGATGATTGTTAATCCAGATACACGAGAGGTGGAGCTTTTAGGGAACGTCAGGTTAATTGTGAACGAGACAGAAATGGAATCCGATGCAATCCGTTTCAAGGTTAAAAGAGGAAAATGCAGAACCTTGCCCGTTGACATAGACATAACTCACATCGAAGGTTCTGGCAAAGAAAAATTGCCTGTCACCTGGGAAGCAGACCAGATGGTCATGCACGCCAACTCCCGCATGATCTATCTTATCGGGAACGTTACAATAGTTAAGGGTAATGCAACAATTAAAACTGACTCTCTTCGTATCTACCTGAAGTAGGATAGAGGGAGTTTCAACGAGAATGGTTAAAGGGCCAGCTTAGCCAACCCTACGTTAATCTGCGAAATCTGTGGTTAAAAAGTTCCGTCTACAGCCGATCCGCCACGGCCTGGGCGACCTCCAGGGTGGTGTTATCCCCGCCCATGTCGTAGGTGCGAACCTTGCCCTCGGCTATGACCGCGGCTATGGCCTTGTCAAGGGCTTGGGCCATGTCGTTCTCGCCAAGCCAGTCAAGCATTAGCTTGGTAGTAATGAGCATCGCCATAGGGTTCACCTTGTAGAGACCCGCGTACTTGGGCGCCGAGCCGTGGGTTGGCTCGAACAGCGCGTATGAATCACCTATGTTTGCAGAAGCCGCAAAACCCAGTCCGCCCACAAGCTGACCGCACAGATCGGAGATGATGTCACCGAACATGTTGGACGATACCAGCACAGAGTAATCAAGGGGATTCTTCAAGAGCCACATCGCCATGGCGTCCACGTTGGCCTCCCAAAGCAAAACGTTGGGGTACTCCTCTGCAATCTTGCGCGCCTCGCGGATCATGAGGCCCGAGGTCTCCCGGATCACGTTTGGCTTTTCAACTACGGTAACCGAGAGACGGTTGTGGGTCTTGGCGTACTCGAACGCAGAACGCAGGATGCGCTGACATCCTTTGCGGGTAAACAGACGTAAGGAGACCGCCATGTCGTCGTTGGACGTATCTGCGAATTTCTTGGCGTTGGGATGCGAATCGACGGCGGCGCGGACGTTGTCAGGTACCGGATGCCATTCTATCCCTGAATAAAGCCCCTCGGTGTTCTCCCGGAAGATAACGAGATCAATGCCCTCTTTATAGACCAATGGATTGCCCTCATAGGCCTTGCAAGGCCGCAGATTAGTGTAGAGGTCGAAGAGCTGACGCAGGCGCACGATTGGCGAACGGTAGACTAAACCTTTGCCTTTAAGCTCAGGTGCGAGTTCTGCCTCTGCCTCCTGCTTGGGCTTGGAGGTGATGGCCCCGAACAGGCAGCAATCAGTGGAGTTAAGGAGATCGATAGTGCGCGTGGGCAGGGGATCGCCTTCGGAGCACCAGAACTCCCAGCCTATATCGCCGTAGATGTATTCTGCATCGAGGCCGATCTTTTTAAGAACGATCATCCCCGCCTCGGTGACATCCTTTCCTACCCCGTCGCCTGCAAGCACCGCAATCTTATACTTGGCCACTACGCCTCCTTCTTGCCCGGTTGGTTGAAGGCTTCCCAGCCTGCAAGTATGTCTTTAATTGCTTCAGAAATCTTCTTCTTGAGTTCCTCGTAGTATGCCGCTGCCTTCTCAGGGGTAAATGGTTTTGCCTGCTCCTCGGAGTATCGGATTGCGGAACGGGGCGAGGGATAAACCTTGACTCCGGGTCGATAGAGAAACGCACGGATACCGTCCCAGGTTTTGGGTACCAAAGAGGGGTTGGCCGCGTAGACTAGGGCCAGTTCATCTGCCCCGCCGTGCCCTGCCGCTGAGCCGAAGTTCTCTTCGGAGAGTTCGGAGCCTACCGTCCACCAGTCTATGAAAGCGGTCTTGAGACTAGTCTCTTTCCACACTTCGGGCAGAATCTCGGATAGTGCCTGGGTGTTGCCGCCGTGCCCGTTGAAGATGATTACCGATTCTACCTCAGATACAGAAAGAGATGCCAGAAGTTCAAAAATCATGTTCCTGTATGTATCTTCTGACACCCACATCCCGCCCGGGTAGCCTGAGAGAGAAGACACCAGGCCGTAGGGCAGGGTGGGGAGGAGTAAAGCATTGAAGTCAGATGTCAGGTCGGTGGCGAGCTTTTCAGGCGCTATAACGTCGGTACCCAGCGGCCCTTGGTCATGGGCTTCAATGGTTCCCACAG
The DNA here is from genome assembly GCA_030670165.1 of Candidatus Stahliibacteriota bacterium. Taxonomy (GTDB): domain Bacteria; phylum Hydrothermota; class Tepidihabitantia; order B3-TA06; family B3-TA06; genus B3-TA06. Next base: position 3,680 of record DAOVCF010000074.1, read on the forward strand.
GCCAAAAGCACAGCCTCGGCTCGGCCTTTGCGAATTCATGGGTGTTCATTTCTAGAAGTTTCATGTCGAGCCTCCTTGCATTTTGGATTAAAGATTTTAAGATTACAGATTGGAAGATTCAAGGTACTTGATGAATCCGGCGATAGACCTTGAAATCTTCTCGCATAGGTTGTAGGCGGCATCGAATGTCTTCTTATCCAAATATTCTAAATCCAAAGTGACGTACAATTGACTTCTCAATTCACCACTTGATGCTTTAGCAATACAGAGAAAATGAACAAACTCCTTCTTAGATTTCCTTTCAAACCCCTCAGCTATGTTCGACATTATTGAAACCGCGCTCTTTTGAATTTGATTTCTCAATCCAAAGTCCTTCGATAATTTGGTTTTCTTGGATATCTCATAAATCTGGTTGACGAGCTTTCTTGCCAACTGCCAGACTTCCAAATCCTCAAACCCCTTAATCTTCACTCTTCAATTCCCAATCTTAGATTTTCCAATCTTAAAATCTTCAATCTTAGAATCTTCCAATCTTCCAATCATTTACCCCCTCACAGCGGGATCTCCTTCTGCCGCTCTTCACCCTTCACCTCCAGTGCCTTGATGTCCGTACCGATCTGTTCGAGATGTTTGGCAACCTCATCATACTTGTTGCGAGCGTTGGTTATATGTTTACCCACCACCTCCCACTCCTCCTTTGCCGTATCGAACTCCTTGGCCAGCCGGTTCAGGGTATCAAGGATGCGCTGGGCTTCCTTCCCAATTGCCAATCCGCGCAGGCCCAGGATGATGGTTTCTAAAAACTGGTAGAAGGTGGAGGGAGAGACCGGGAAGACACGGACACGTCGGAAGGCAACCATAAGTTCGTCGATGCCGGATAACCGGGAGTAAAGCTTCTCCGATGGGATGTACATGAGGGCGAAGTTGACCGTGCCCTCGTCAGGCTTTATGTACTGCTTCACCTCGTTCACCCTGGGACGCATGATCTGCTTGAAGCGCGACTTGAAGTGTTCTTCATCAACCTCATCGGCCACCATGCGCTGAAACTCTTCCAAAGGGAACTTTGAATCGATGGGTATGATGCGGTCTTCGGTCTTGATGACCGCGTCTACGATTGTGCCGTCCTTGAACCTGTACTGGAACGCGTAGTTGGCACGAGGCAGCACGTCCTTGATGAGTTCGTTGAGGAGCACCTCGCCGAAACCGCCCCGGACTTTAGGTGATAAGAGGAGTTCCTGGAAAGTGGATATGGATTTTCCCACATCCTGCATCCCTTTTGCTGCTTCCTGCATGGAACCTAAGTCCTTACGAATCTCACCGAACAGGTTGGTAGTCGCCTCCAGTCGCTTGTTGATCTCAGCCAGGGTCTTGATCTCGGCAGGGTTTTCGGCCAGGGTCTCGAGTTTGATGAGCTTTTCTGTAATCTTTTCCTGTTCTTCCCTACGAACGCGCTCAAGTTCTTCCTGCTTTCTGCGTTGTCGGGAAAGCATCAGGAGCAGGATTACCAAGAGAACAACAACAGCAGCTCCTCCCAGAACACCCAGGATAATTTCTATCATCTATTCCTCCTCAAGGGATGTGTTAAAATGTTCCATGCCTTCATAAACTTCTCTTCCAGAAACGCCCGGATGAAAGGCAAGCCTTCAATAACGTCAAGGTAGGGGTTGAGCTGACCTGAGTGCCGTGCAAACTCAAACGTCTGGCGCGCCATGTACACCGGGCAGCCCTTCAGGTGAACGCGGGGTTTTACGTCTTTGGCACTGGTACAGTCGCCCACAAAGACAAGATTGGACCGGTACTCATCTGGTATATCGCCCTTATAATCGCCCACCACAACCCCCAGCTTGCGGGGCCGCTCCTGGGATGGAAGTTGTCCGAGAAGCCAGAAAAGAGCGCCTGCGGCGAAGTTAACCTTTTCGTTTTTTCGCCAGTTGTGGTAGTGGTTGAGGTAATGGATGGACTCTGCTACGAACCCGATGCAGCCGCCGCGACAGCGCTTTCCGTCGTGGACATCCCCTTCGAAGTAACGAATATGGGGATTGAGGCCATTGATTTTCCGTTCCTTGTACTGACCGGGTCTTGCCGGTTGGACACGATCTGGATTGATTAATTCTATCTTTGTAAGATCAACCGGCCCCAGGCCGCGCTCTGCTGCAAACCTCAGGTGATCGATCTTAGCCGGATCGAATCCCACCAGATGCGCAGCTACAGCGTCCGCGGCCACCGCGTTGTGAGAAGCGATCAAGAGTCCCAGGGGATAAGGATCAGGACAGCCCGCTCCGTTGCGCCCCAGGGTGATGCCGTCTATTATAACCAGATCGGGTGGATAGGCCTCCAAAGCATCCACGATCTTTCTATCCAGATCGTAATGATGCCCCTCGAGCCGGAGAGATCGCTTGATCAGGCCGATGAGGAGTTTTACCGCACCGCTTATGTCGGTTTGGGCATGAATCTTCAGCTTCGGAACGAACACCCGGATGCCGTCCTTAGCAAGTATTGATGGTATCGGCAATTCCTCGTGAATCTGGCCATGTTGAACCTTGATCGTTGCGTCGTGAACCGCCTCTGAAAGGTTGAGGAAGTGCACCCCTTCTTCGTGGCAGAGTCTTGCGTAACCGGATTTGCGATAGGCGTAGCGCATGGGTACCATGAGCCCGCAGTCCTCAAAAAGAACGCGGTCAGCGGCTCCGAACCTCCTCAAAGCCCTAAAGGTCCCGCGCAAAACCTCCGGATGGGTGTAGGCGTGCTCTGCGTATCTCGTGGCTTGTACCAGGTTTGGCTTTATGAACGCGCGGGGTTTGGGCCTTGTATCCAGGACCTTCGTCGCATTGCTCACAAAACCCTGGATTGCGTCCGTATCGTAGCCATCCAGTCGTTTAACCAGAACCTTTTCCATACTCACTCGACTTTGGGCGCAAACCGTGTCCAGTAGCTAAGAACCCGCAGGATACCTTCAAGTTTTTCTCTCCAGACCGATTTCGGCAACAGCTCAAGCCTTTTCGCTGCCAGATCAAGATGCTGACGTGATAGCCGCTGGTTGAATTGTAATGCGTCGTAGCGGCGGTAAAGCTCAAGTATCTCCTCCGCGCCGTCCGAGGTTCCCAGAGACAAAAGATGCAGAAGCTTTCTGCAATCCTCATCGGTGGCCGCGTGAACGGTGTGGATGAGCTGGGCGGTGAGCTTGCCCTTCTTGATGTCGGTGAACCGGGATTTGAGGCTCACGGTAGATGCGGCTAAAAGATCCTTGGCGTCATCGTATATCTGAAAAGCTATCCCCAGCTCCCTGCCGAACTCCCGCATTGCGGTGGTGGCATCATCGGATGCCTTAGCAATAACCGCACCCGCCTCTGTAGCCGCTTCGAGGAGCGCACCGGTCTTGAGCCGAATGAGCTTCACGTAATCTTCAATCGTCTTCCCCTCGATCTCAGCTGGCAAGAAGTTGATGTCTCGCACCTCGCCCTCCGATGCCTCCAGACCTGAACGGCAACCTACCAAAATGAGTCGAACCAGGGTATCTTTGTCCACCCAATCGCGCTCTTGATAGGAAGCAAGCATCTGGAAGCCCTTTATCAGGAGTGCGTCGCCCGCGGTAATCGCGTGCCCCACCCCGTACTTGCGGTGCAGGGTCTCGGCACCCCTGCGCCACTCCCCCCCGTCTATGATATCGTCGTGAACAAGGGACGCTGTGTGGCTCAGCTCGTAGGCAAGGGCAACCGGAAGCAGCTCCTCTCTCTTGGCACCGAGAGCCTGACCGACCATAAGTACCAGCACCGCTCGAAGCCGCTTGCCTCCCCGAAGCAAAACCTCGTTCACCATCCGGTGCAGATGGGTATCGTCGGTAAAAAGGGTCTTTAGTTCCCGATTGATCTGCTCGCGCTCATCACGTATGATCTCATCCAGCTCATCCGCAATAAGGGCGAAGGATGCCTCTTCGATAAGTTCGTAGGCCCGACGGTGAGACTCGGTTGAGGAAAGAAGTATACCCAGTCCCTCACGTATCGATTCATCCTCGGCTCCCTTCTCCATAATCAGCTTAACAAGATGCTCGTCAGTGAGAAAAGGCCGCAGACGGTTGTCCCAGCGGCGTTCGTGCTCTGTGAAGTAGGAGTGTACCTGCTCCTGGTAGTCGGAGAGCGCGTTCTTATCACCGTTAAGGTAGTGCTGGGTCGCCTCCGCCGCGAACATCGCAGTCTTGCGCGCCTGGTAGATGCCTCCCCCGTGGATGATTGAGCCAACACCGGCGGCATCGCCGATGACTAAAAGGCCGTCGCCGTAAAGAGGGTTGCGGAGTCTCATCGGCACCTTGCCCCCGTCCAGGCGGATACGGGGCATGGATTCGGATAATCCGAGTCGGGGGAGTTGGTGCTTAAGGAAGGATTCCAATTCGGTCTTGAGGGAGATACGGCGGGAGCGTATCACGTCCATGATGGTGCCGACACCGGTGACAAGCACATCGCGCTTTGGGAAAAGCCAGAGGTAGCCCTCCGGGATGCGCTCGGGAACGAAGTGAAACTCGATAGTATTACCGAAAGCTTTATCGAGCGTCGCTTCGTCGGACTGGAGCCAGAACTGACAGGTGATGCCCATGCCTTCATAGGAGAGCGGTTCAAGTCCCAGCTTTTGCTCAAGTAAGGACGCGTTGCCTCCGGCTGCGTGGATGATGAGAGGCGCTTCGATACTGATCTGTTCTTGCGGGGTGTTAGCTATAACCTGCCAGCGGTTACCCGATCTGAGGAGGGCTGCGATCTCGACGTGTTCAATGAACTGAGCTTTTTCCGCACGCTTCTGAAGCCATCGGTCGTAGACAGAACGCTTGACGGTTATGCCTGACTGGTTTTCATGCCGGATGGATATGATAAGTGCCGAACCATCGGGTCCAAAGATCCGGGCCGCCGAAATCCTGCGTTCGATAATTTTCTGGGGAGGGCTGCCGAACTCGATGAGCTCTCCGGTCTGGATCGCGCCCCCGCAGGGTTTCTCGCGATCGAGGGCTGCCTTTTCCAGAACCACCACCCTTAACCCGGCCTCCGATAGCTGATACGCCGCCTGTGATCCCGCAGGGCCTGCACCAACAATTAAAACGTCAGATTCGATCACCTGGTAAAGCCGAAACGCAGAGCCGCCATTCCAAGAGATAAAAGTATCCAGGGAATGATCACCGAAAGATAACTCTTAACCTTAGG
>DAOVCF010000019.1 GCA_030670165.1 Candidatus Stahliibacteriota bacterium
GCGGTGTAGTCGGCGCACAGGTCCACTTCGGAACGGAGTATGGATACCCACTCCCCACCGATACTGCCACCGATCTTATTCGGTCCGGTGGCCGGCTCGTAGGCGAAGTCGTCTACCAATAACTCTCCGTAAAATTTGACCGGCGGGAAGATAACCGAGGCATCTACCCCCCACAGTATGTTCTCGTCCTGCCGCTTGTTCCACTGCATGAGGTAGTAGAACGCGACCGGTGCAACGATGTAGGGGAAGATATCGTTGGTATCGGCGGAGACCACCGCCTCGCTAAGTCCAAGTTTCCAGTGTCTATCAACGTATTCGGCTCTATGCATAACCATACGTTTATCGGACTGCAACCAGGCGAAAAGCGAGGTGAAACGAACACCTTTCCACTTCAGGCTGTAGGCCGCGTGATCCAGGCCCCAGGGCTCGGTGGATAAAAGAAGTCCGCCGTCAGGCACAGACCCGAGGTGGATCTCGGAGCGTCCAGCCTGGATGTGCAGCCAGTCAAAATTCAGATCCAGCCGGGCGTCGGGAATCTCGGGATAGATCGGCCTCTCCTCACCCCGCCACGATTTGGCGTCGAACACCGTATCAGGCCAGTTGTAAGCGTAAGTAAGCCTGTGGGTTGCAAAAAAGGTTGCAGGACCAACGGAACCCCGGAAACGGATATCCGGGCCTGCCCGCAGGGTATCCAGGAGTCTATAGGATGCGCGAAGCGCACCACCCAGCTCAAAAGACGCATCTTCCGCAGACAGAGCAAGAGCCGGTGCCCAGCGAGCGTTAAGGATGCCGGGAAGGAATCCGAATCTTTGCAGATCAAAGCTATCCGCCCTTAAAAGCTCAGCCTGCAGGTTAAACCCATCAACAATCTCCTGGCGCGTGCACGGACGACTGTCAGGCAAGCCGACGAGAATACCCTTGGTCTCCAGGCGGTCTATCGCATCGTAGATCGGATCATCGGCAGGGATGATCTGAGCGAATAAAAGGATTACTGCAACCAGGCTATACCTCCAAAAATAACTTTAACAGAGCAACAATGGAAAGTCAACACCCCTAGAACTCCGCTCCGAGCGATAGATGAAGCTTGGCATCATGCCACGCACCTTTCCAGGGCAGGGCGGCATCGAGTTCAAGACGACCGATAGGCGTAGCTACTGCGATGCCTGCGCCGTATCCTGCGGCAAATCCGGTGACCTCGATCAAGGCCACATCGAACAGAGGATATAAGGAGAAGTTCTCGCTTCCCCAACGCAGCTCATGCCTTGACCATAAGGCAAGCTCTCTTCGGAACTCTTCTTCTACGTAACCGCGAAGGGTTCGCGCACCGCCGAGGGGAATAAGCTCGGTTTCAAGGAGAGAATCCGCGGAGGTAACAAACGCGGCGTTCGGTTCAAGCCAGAAAGAAAATCCCCACACGAGAGGAATCGTGAATCCAGCTTTAGCCAGACCCGACAGGTAGGCTGAGCGCTTTTGGGCCCGCCGTTCACCGGCACGGATATTCACATCCAAAGCCCCTGCACTCAAACGCGTTGATGCAAGATTCTTGCTGATCCTGGTTGAACCTGAGCGATCCTGCTCATAGGCGTACCCAAGACCCAGCTCGAAGAACGAAGGAATGATGAATACCCCGGCTGATGCCTCAAGATGATACGTGGTCTCATCAAAGCTGCGGAACGCTCCTGCCCCCTGGATACCGAAGGGCAACCGAAATGGATACGGATCTCGTGCGGAGAGCGCGAAGTTTACGTTGTTCGGGGCAAGCCTTTGCCATGAGAAGAAAAACTCCCGCCTGCCGCCGAAAAGATTCGAAAGCAAAAGATCGGCCATTCCCACGAACCCTTCCTCGTCTCCGTAACCCAGGAGGGCGGTAACCCGATTTGGAGAACGAGCTTCGTTTATCAGAAAGTGCAGAGTAGCGGCTGAGTTGATTGTATCATCCATTGGGAATCCGCGCTCGAAAACAGGGTTCTCGAGTAGGGCAATTAAGATTTCCCAATCCAGGACAGAACAGTCGAGGCCCTCCAGGGACTCTGAGAGTTCGGAGACCTTCGAGGAGGAGTAGATAAAAGGCTCGAACCTGACAAGATGGGTAAGCAAAGAGGTCCTCGTCTTGCGGTCGCCGGAAAACGCAAGGGAAGTCACGGTGACAAGAGGGCCACGATCCAGATCGGTATAAAGGATAAGGGTATCGCCCTTGAGTTCCGATCTCGCCACCGATAGAGTAGCGAACGCGTATCCTGAATCTACTACCTCGGAAAGCATAAATCGTGCCAGGCTGTCCCAGACGAATGACTCACTGGGACTGGTGAGCGACGACCGGTCGAGACGTACTTCAACCCAATCAAACTGGCTCGTAACCGGTAAGGACGAGTTGGACGCGGTGGCCGCCAGGCTCAGGATATAAAGAGGTAAGGCCGCCATTCGGCTGGAGGCGTTCCTAAAGAGGCCAGCACAAAGGAAAAGTAGTGGGGTTCCTTTGGCTTACGCCTTAGCTTCATCCCTGCCTCCCTGGGGATTTTGTCACCCTTGCGAGAGTTACACTTATCGCATGCGCACACAAGATTATCCCAGGAGTCCGTACCTCCATGCGTGCGCGGAATAACGTGATCCAGGGTCATGTGGACGTTGCTAGCTCCACAATACTGACAGGTGTAGTTGTCTCGTCTCATCAAATTGGGCTTGGTCAAAGGGACTTCGCGTCTCTTGAGCCTCACAAGTCTGCTCAAACGCAAGACAGAGGGAATCGGAAAGGAGCGATTCACACTATGCACGCGCAGACCATCCGCAGAGACCACGATCTCTGCCTTACCCAGGTAGCACAGTACCACTGCGCGACGAGCCCTGCATATACCTAAAGGCTCGTAGCTCTGATTGAGTACCAGTACACGGCGATCTAAGACGGCTTTAACCCCCTAACACTCGGTTATTCCCTGAAGGAAGAGTTTTTTCTTGAGTTCTGCACGCACCTTTTCAAGATATTCCAACTGCTTGTTGGCGCGTCCGCTGTTGCTCGAAGGATCGGCAGAGATAGCGCGGCGAAAGTAACTATCAGCAGCCCTGGCGTTGGCACAGCCCGCCTGCCATGCTTCTTTCGTCGTCTGTTTAACCGCACGGGTGGCGCGCCTGACGTAGATTGTTCCCATGAAGTATAGCGCGTCGCCGTTGTTCGCATCCAGTGAGAGAATTTCCTTGAACGTGGCTTCCGCCTGACCTTCCTTGCCCCAGTTGAGGTAAACGACACCCAAATAGATTCGGGGCACAAGCTTTGTCGAATCAAGCCCTATCGCTTCTTTCAGCCTCGTCTCAGCCGAGGAGTACTTTTTCTGGATGAGGTAGAGGTTGCCGAGCTTCACTCGCGGATCAGAATCGTCCGGGTGAAGCTCGATCACTTTGAGAAAACATTCCTCAGCCTTATCGTACTTTTTGAGCTTCATCGCGATATCGCCAAGCTTCTCGCGGGCGATGAAATCCTCAGGCTTGGCATTTACGATGTATAGTTCGTTCTCGTATGCTTCCTCGTAGCGGTCGTGATCGGTAAGGAAGTTAACGTAGGAGTTACGAAGTCCGAGGTTGTCAGGGTTAACTCCCAGACCCGCAACGTAGACAGAATCTGCGGCTTTGACGCCGCCTTTATTCTCAAAGACGCTGGCGATGCCATGATAGAAATCGGACTCCTCAGGGAACTCAGCAACACCTTCCTGGTAGATAGCAAGTGCCGAGTCGTAATACAAGGGGTCAATGGAAGCCTTGATAAGAAAAATGCCTCCAAGGCCGAGGTAGCCCGCAACGCTGTCGGGGTGCGTCTCGTAGACCTTACGGTACCACTCCTCGGCAGGTGTCAGATCTCTCATATCCTGATATGTCTTGGCCATGGCAACCATCGCCGCATAGTAGTCGGAAACGTACTCAAGCGACTTGTTGTAGTTCTCGATGGCCTCTTCGTAAAGTTTTTTTCTGTAGAAATCAACGCCGATAGAGAGATATTTTTCGGCCTCAATTCTCGTAAGGCTGTCGGCCACGGCCTGTTCCGCCGCTTTATCGGCTTTTTTATTAGAACGCGCAGAAACACATCCAACCAGCACAAAAACCGCAAGGGTTGCGGCAAGAATCCGCTTCATAATTCTAACCTCCGTAGGTTTGTAACATAGCACAAAGTGGAGCCGACGGGATTTGAACCCGTGACCTTTTGACTGCCAGTCAAACGCGCTCCCAACTGCGCCACGGCCCCGTAATTGCCTTATTCTAGCGAGATACTGGCGTTTGTCAACCCGATAACCCAGTCAGGTTTATATCGCACTCGTCACGATTATGGGGTCCCCGCAAGAGCGCGAAGCGATCTTGTGGGGTAAAAAAAGCTGGTCAAAAGGTGGACAAAAGTGGGACAAAAGGTGGACAAAACTCCGGGGTCCCCGGACGGATGCGAAGCAGACGTCTGGGGGTTAAAAAGTGGGACAAAACTCCGGGGTCCACGGACGGATGCGAAGCAGACGTCTGGGGTAAATTTCGCGTCAGGGTTGAGTGCTTACCGTCAACAGTATTCATTTTGCATTTTGCACTTTGCATTTTGATTTTTGCACTGCTCCTTGGCTTACTTCCCCTTCCCCATCGCTTCCTTAACACGGGCAATGTTGTAATCACAATCTGCAACCTTGTGCTTTGCCCCAATCTTTACATACATCTCACGGGCGCGCTGGGAATATGAAAGCGCTTCCTTAAACTGCCCCAAGTCTAAATACACAGCACCGATGTTGCCGAGGATGCTGGCCTGAGTTGCAAGATTGCCGATTTGCTCAGCTATCTCCAGCGCCTTCGGTAGATACTCAAGCGCCTTCCGAGACTCGCCCAGAGTGCCGTAGACAAGCCCGATGTTGCCGAGGACACTAGCCTGAACCTCTAGATTGCCGATTTGTTCTGCTAGTTTTAAGGAATGCTCATAGAACTCCAGCGCCTTCTGCGGCTCGCCCAGGGTCTGATAGACAACACCGATGTTGCCGAGGTCTTGAGCCTGTCCTTCAAGGTTCTCAATTTGCTCATCAATCTCAAGCGCTCGCTGGTGGTGCTCCAGCGCCTTGCGAGGTTCACCCAGAGTATCGTAGACAAGCCCGATGTTGCCGAGGACACCAGCCTGAATCTCAAGATTTCCCATCTTTTCTGCTATCTTCAGCGCCTTCTGATGATACTCAAGCGCCTTGCGAGGCTCGCCCAGGGTGTAGTAGACAATCCCGATGTTGCCGAGTTGATTGGCCTGACCCTCAAGCCTCCCAATCTGCTTATTAATCTCCAAAGCCTTCTGGTGATACTCAAGCGCCTTCTTATACTCGCCTAAGGTCTGATACACAATGCCGATGTTGCCGAGGGCATTCGCTTTGCTTTCAAGTCTGCCGAGCTTTTCTTCTATTTCTAAGACACGCTGGTAGTACTCAAGCGCCTTTTGTAGCTCGCCCAGGATTTGGTAAACAACACCGATGTTGCCGAGGTCTTGGGCTTGGCCCTGAAGGTTACCCATCCTCTTGTCCATCTCCAAAGCCTTCTGGTGATACTCAAGCGCCTTTTGTAGCTCGCCCAGGGTTCGATAGACAAGGCCGATGTTGCCGTAGGCAAAGGCCAGTGCTTCTTCGATCTTAGCCTTCTCGGCGATGCGGATCATCTCAAGGAAGGTCTGCTCCGCGTCTTTGTAAGCACTGCTTTTTGTCTGACTTACCCCAATAAAGTTTAGCAGGGAAAGATCGAGTGCTGTGTCTGTTTCAGTAGTAAGTTCCATTGCCGAGCGGAAATAAGCTATTGCTCCATCGTATTCATATTCCCTATACGCCTCTAATCCATAAGTAATAATGTTGGCAAGTGCGGGGTCTTCGATTTCGTAAAAGGGGCTTACATAGATTTCATCTGTGCGCCCTTGCCACTCAAATCTACGTATTTCCCTCCTGAGTTCTGCTCTCTCCATTGCAGAAGACCTGCTCAATATCAACCCACCGATACCGATAACCAAACCTGAAGTAAGACCAGCAACGCCAATCCAAAGACTCCACCATCCAAATTTTTCTGGGAGACATTTCTTTAAGGCCCTAGATTTGGTAGCCTTACCGGCTTTTGAGGATGTTTTTCTGCCAGAAGCCCCTGTTTCACCCTTGTTAGCCATTATGTCCAATACTACCGTTTACGTGCGCTTTGTCAAGGGATTCACCCCACGAATCAGCTTCGCTGCTTCGCGGGGACCCCGAACAAATGCTCCTTTTGCCTGGGGGCAAAAGATCGCAGAGAATCGGTCGTTGCGAGATTTTGTCCGACAAAATCGAAGCAATCTCATGGCACAGACCTGGAATCTTCAAGTACCTTCTTCACAGATTCAACCTTCTGCCTTGGGATTGCTCACTGCGTTCGCCCTTCGGCCCAATCTAAAATTTGCAATCCCTTTAGTGGTAAATCCTTGACTTGCCCACTCACCTCGACTATACTACCTCGTGGTTGACGTTTACCTCTCCCTGCCTTCGTCCTTGACCATGGTTTCGGCGGCTGCAGAGATATATCCCGAAGAGACCGTAGGCTATCTCGTGGGCTATGCCACCAAATCGAAATTCATAATCGAGTACGCCGCGGTCTTCCAGGCGATAGAGTCGGACCAGGAGTTCGCATGGATAGACGAGAACCGCACCGCGCGCATCAACCGGATCATAAACCGCTTCGCCGAGGGGATGGAGATCGTCGGAACGTTTCATTCCCATGCAGGCAAAGGCTCCCGGAAGGCCGTTCCCTTACCATCGCCCGCCGACGTCAACCACATCCTGCCCGATGAGGTGGAGCTGATCGTAGCCTTGAACCCAAAGCGCAAAGAGGTTGCCTGGAACGAAGGCCGCTACACGATCTACGGAACGGTGGACAAATTTCACGTGGGGATAGGCGGATTCGTTCGCACGACCTCAGGCAGGGGCTGGAAGCGAGTGCACATCAACTGCTCGGGCGTAACCGGGGTGATAGCGTGATGGGAAAATATCCATTCAGCAAAGTCGCCGACTACTACGATACCCTGATGAAGGGGATCGATTACTCCGACTGGGTGGATTATACGGTTGAACTGTTCAAGCGTTTCGGCCACAAGCCTGAACGAGTGCTGGACTTAGCCTGCGGCACGGGCACCGCTACCCTTGAGCTTGCCCGCCGTGGCTTCGAGGTCACCGCGATCGATCTCTCCAGCGAGATGCTTGAGATCTTAAAAAAGAAAAAGGAAGCCCACAAGATCGAGATCATAAAGACGGACATGCAGAACTTCAAGCTCTCTCATCCGGTGGATGCGGTCACGTGCTTCTTCGACAGCATCAATTACCTTACTGAGGAACGCGAGCTCAAAAGATGCTTCCGCTGCGTTTATGAAGCCCTGGCCGAAAAGGGAATCTTTCTATTCGACATGAACACCATCTACGGGCTGTCAAAGGTGTGGGGAACCAACACCTTGATAAGGGAGATAGACAACATCTACTCGGTGTGGCGCTCGGTTTACGACGCCAGTAAGCATATCTCTACGCTCTACCTGACACTTTTCGTGGGCGATGGAAAGTTCTACAAAAGGGTGGAGGAGGTGCATCAGGAACGCGCCTATCCCATGGAAAAGATCGAAGAACTCCTCCTGAAAGCGGGGTTCTCAACGGTAGATATATTCGCCCACATGACCACGAGCATCTTTCTTGACATAAGCTCACGTGTAATGATAGCAGCGGAGAAGAAGGAATGAAGATAATCGCTGATTTGCATATGCATTCGCGTTTTTCACGCGCGACAAGCAAGAACATGCGCATCCCGGAGATGGTGCGGATGGCAAAGCTCAAGGGTATAGGACTTCTGGGAGCCGCGGACTTCACCCATCCTGGCTGGCTCGACGAGCTGAACCGGCATCTTGTGGAGGCCGGGCCGGGAATATATGAATACGACGGCATAAAGTTCATTCTAACCACGGAGGTGTCGGGCATCTACACCCGCAAGGGAGCGCTGCGCAGGATACACAACTTGATATTCGCGCCTTCGTTTGACGACGTGGAAAAGATCTCGAAGTTCCTTGGCCGGTTCGGCAGCTTGACCTCGGACGGGCGTCCAACCCTCGGGCTTGACTCCGAGACCATGCTGGAAGGAATCCTTTCTCTTTCCCCTGAGAGTTTTATCGTTCCTGCCCACATCTGGACGCCCTGGTTCGGGCTTCTGGGATCCAAATCAGGTTTCGACTCCCTCCAGGAGTGCTTCGGCAAATATTCGAACGAGATATTCGCCGCCGAGACCGGGCTTTCATCCGATCCGCCCATGAACTGGAGGCTTCCAGAACTGGACAGAATAACCCTTATCTCCAACTCCGACGCACACTCGCCTGCACGCATGGGACGCGAGGCCAACATATTTGATATAGAGCCTTCGTTCTTTGAGCTGAAGGACGCCTTGAAACAGAAGGACCCGAAGCGAATGCTCGGCACCATCGAGTTCTTCCCACAGGAGGGCAAGTACCACTACGACGGACACCGCAACTGCAACGTGCGGCTTTCGCCGCGCGAGTCTATCGAGGAGAAAAACATCTGCCCTCACTGCGGCAGGCCGCTGACACTCGGGGTGCTGCATCGGGTGGAGGAGCTTGCCGACCGGCCAGAGGGGTATCATCCGGCAAACGCGATACCCTACTACTCAATAATACCTCTGGCCGAGCTGATCGGCGAGGCCAAGGGCTTGGGCAGGGATACCGCCGGGGTAGGTCACGTCTACGAACGGGTATGTCAGGAGCTCGGTGGCGAGTTCAACGTCCTTTTGTGGGCGGATATTGAAGATATAGCCAAGATGGCAGGTCGTGAGATAGCCGAAGGGATAGCAAGGATGCGCAAGGGTCAAGTCAAGGTGGATGAAGGCTACGACGGGGTATTCGGCACGGTAAGCGTATTCTCCAAAGAGAAGCAGGCCGAGAAGAAAGATGAAGATGAAAAAGACCATGAACAGTTGTCGCTTTTCTAGATTAAACGACGCACAAAAGAATCCTGCCAGGATGAGAGGCACGTAGTGAAAAAGCTCTGGGCACCGTGGCGAATGACCTACATAAGGGAAGCGTTATCCGGCAAAGGGAAGGACAGGTGCGTATTGTGCGAGATCGGTTCCGCCCCGCCCGGGGACGACGAAAAGAACCTGGTTTTGGCCCGCGGTGAAAACGTATTCGTGGTCTTAAATCGCTTCCCTTACAACAACGGGCACCTCATGGTGATGCCCTACAAGCATACAAAAGAGCTGGCCGAGCTTTCAGACGGCGCTTTAGCCGAGCTTCTGCGTTTCACCCAGCGCTCGATAGATACGCTTCGCCGGACGGCTCATCCTGACGGGTTCAACGTAGGGACCAACTTCGGCAGGGTGGCAGGAGCCGGAATAGAGGATCACCTGCACCTTCACGTGGTTCCCCGCTGGTCGGGCGACACCAACTTCATGCCCGTGCTGACCGATACCAAGGTGGTCTCACAGGCCTTGCAAGAGACCTGGCGCGAGCTTCGCGCAAAATGGCTGCCCTGACCACCTCACATCCTCCACTTCACAGAGACCCAAAGCTCTTGTTCCCCATGGATGGGAAGCGCCGCAAGTGACGGTGTGGCGAGCAACGCAGCCCTTAAAGCTTGACACCCCCGATAACGTAAATATAGTAAGAAGGACAAGGCGAAACAAGTCTCCTGAAGGAGGAAAGATATGGAACGAGGCCGGGAAAAGTACGTGGTAGATGAAAAAGGACAAAGGACAGCGGTAATCATTCCCCTCAAGGAATATGAAGAGCTTCTGGAAGATTTACATGATCTTGCAGTGGTTGCCGAACGCAGGGATGAACCAACCCTGTCCTTTGAGGAACTTAACAAGAAGCTGCAAAGGAATGGTCTCCTACCATATCCGCCACCGAAGTAAGGCGTATCGATAGCATTGGCGATGTCCCTCTCATCTGGTTTAGAAATGGGGCGAGCGTGAAGCCTGATACACCGGTTCAGTACCTGAAGGGTATCGGTCCCAAGAGGGCGGCACGGCTCGCGAAGCTGGGGATCGAGACGGTGGAGGATTTGTTGTTCCATCTGCCTTCAAGATACATAGACCGCTCCAACCCCGTACCGATAGCCTCGGCACAGCCAGGTCAGGAGGCAACGTTCGTGGTCAAGGCTATGGGTGCTTCTTTCCGCAGAACCAGAAGCGGGCCGCTTGTGCAGATACTGGTGGCGGATTCATCAGCCCAGCTCTACGTTATCTGGTTCAACCGGCCCGATTTGCGAGGAAAATTCAAGCCGGGCGAGCGGCTGTTGGTATCAGGCCAGGTTACCTTCTACGATCAGATGCAGATGGTGAACCCTTTCTTCGAGCGGCTGGATGCCAACCCGGATTTCTTTGAACGACCGATCTTTCCGGTCTATCCTTTGACCGAGGGCCTTGCCGCCTGGGAGTTGCGCAGGGCCGCAAACCGTGCGCTGGACGAGCTGGATGAACTGCCTGAGACGATTCCTCTCGAACTCATGCAGAGACACGGGCTCCCCGGCATCATGCAGGCTTTACAGTACGTGCATCGGCCCAGGGAGATGGCCGAGATCGAGAAAGGGTTAAGAAGGCTGCGCTACGAGGAGCTGTTCTACTTCGAGGCCCTGATCGGGCTGCGCAGAAGGAGCCTTGAGCAGGGGATCAAGGCTGAACCGTTGGTCTCCGAAGGGAAGTTGACAAAGGGCCTTCTTGAGGCGCTGCCGTTCGAGCTTACCCGTGACCAGCTGAAGGTGATAGCCGAGATAGGCGCCGACATCTCGCGCAAGAACCCCATGCACCGCCTGCTTCAGGGCGACGTGGGCTCGGGCAAAACGGTCGTGGCTTTGTACGCGATGATTGCCGCTGTAGACGCGGGCAGGCAGGCGGCGATGATGGCACCCACCGAGATTTTAGCCGAGCAGCACTACGAGGGGTGGAAGGAAACGCTGGAGAAGATAGGTGCCAGACCCTTGCTCCTTACCGGAAGCTTAAAGAACAAAGAAAAACAGGAGCGACGCGAGATGATCGCACGGGGCGAGGCGAACATGATATTCGGCACCCACGCGCTGATCGAGGAGAACGTTGAGTTTTACAACCTGGCCCTGGTGGTGGTTGACGAGCAGCACCGCTTCGGGGTGATGCAGCGCGCGGCGCTGGCTTCAAAGAGCGAGGCGAGACCTCACGTTTTAGTGATGTCGGCGACACCGATACCCAGGACATTGACCCTTTCATACTACGGCGACCTTGACGTATCTGTTATAAAGGAAAAGCCCAAAGGCCGGGCTGAGCGAACCACCGAGCTTGCCTACGAGAGCCGCAAGGAGGGTGTGTATAGATGGTTACAGGAAAGATTAAAGCAGGGTGACAGGGCTTACGTGGTATGCCCATTGATAGAGGAATCCGAAAAGCTTGAGCTCTCCTCTGCAAAAGAGACCTTTGACGAGCTGGTGGAAAGATTGGGCACCGAACACACCGCGCTCATGCACGGAAGGATGAAAGCAGAGGAGCGGACAAGGGCGATGGAGGGATTTCGCAAGGGTGACGTGGGAGTTCTCGTTTCGACCACGGTTATAGAGGTAGGGGTGGACGTTCCCCAGGCTACCATCATGATAATAATGCATCCTGAACGTTTCGGTCTTGCCCAGCTTCATCAATTGAGAGGAAGGATAGGCAGGGGCCAAAGGCCTTCGCGCTGCGTGCTGCTGATGCCTTCCGGGCTTTCACCCGAAGCGAGGGAAAGGTTAAACTTCTTCGCAAACACCGAGGACGGGTTTCTTTTGGCGGATGAGGATTTAAGGATACGCGGCCCTGGCCAAATCATGGGCACCCGCCAGCACGGGCTGCCCGATTTAAGAATCGCTGACCTCATGAGAGACAGCGAACTTTTGATGAAGGCAAGAGAGGATGCGTTTGAGATGCTTGAGGCTGACCCCGGACTTCGGAACCATCCTCGTGTCGCGGCCACCATCCATCGCAGGCACGCAAAAAGCTTGAAACTCTTAGGAGTGGCTTGATGAAAAGATTTGCAGCAACAGCCGCAGTTGCACTTCTGGCGATAGGCTGTAACTACAAACCCTCCTCAGTAGGCCGGGCGCGAGACGTGCTTGTCTTTACCGAGCATAAAGAACTGGTAGAGCAGGAGCTGGCGTTCGCGCTTGGACGCGAGATACTAACCCCGCAGCCGGCAAAGGAGTTCATCGTTCGCTACATGGAGCCGGCCGAGTTAGCCGACCGACTGACCCGGCACGGGATATTGATCGTGGGATTCGAGCAAGACTCCTTGACAAGCAGTTTGTTTCCCGACCTTTCGGCAAACGACTCCTTCGCGCTGTACCGAATCAACGACGTATGGGCGAAGAATCAGAGCGTTCTTGTCTTCGTGGCGCGTGATACGTCAAACATGCTCTTGGGACTGAAGGCGGTGCGCTCAAAGATCCACGAGACATTCAAATACCGGCTGCTGCAGCGGCTGGAGGCAATGACCTACGCCAAGGGCGAAGACACCGAGCTTTCTGAAGATATAGAAACCTACGGCTTCAAGCTCAAGGTTCCTAAGGGGTGGCTCCTGGATGAGCGCTACGCCGGCCAAAACTTCATCTGGGTTCACGTTCATGAACCCGACCGCTCTATCTTCATCTACTGGGAGGACGAGGAAAGGGAGTTATCAAGGAAAGCGATTCTTGCGTTGCGCGACAGCCTGACCGGGCTCTTCTACGAGGGAGACTACCTGGATTCGACGTTTACGACCGCCGGGCCTTCCTACTTCCGCGCCAGCGAGGCGATACGCATCGAAGGGGTCTGGCAGAACGATTCTATGATAGTTGGCGGTCCGATGATCGGTTTCTCGTTCAACGAGGGCGGCCGCTTCTGGATGATAGACGCCATGCTCTTCTACCCCGCTCCTCCAACAAAAAAGGTCTTCTGGCTGAACCAGCTTGAGGTGATCCTTGCCACGTTCGAGCCGCTCAAAAAGGGTTAGGGAGCAAGTATACATATCAACTGCGGAGCGCTCCGGGGCGCTATACGCAGGGCTTATAGGCAATAAGTTGACGCAAGCCGGAGCCGAGGTCGTCTGGCCAGGCTCACTTGAAGAAGGTGATGCACCTGTAGGATTTGCGGCAGGGATAGGAGGCGCATGGGAAGCCCTGGTAAGGATGAAGCGTATAGAACGCGAGGTGCGCAGGCTGAAACCGGACGTCTTTCTGGCGGTCGCCTGGTCCGAGCCGAACACGATACTCGGATTGAGGCTTAGGGACATGAAGGGGATGCGTCGGGTGTTCTTCGCCCCGCCCCAGCTGTGGGCATGGGGCCGGTTCCGGGCGACACTCCTGCGGAAAGGCTACGACGCACTCCTTTGCCTTTATCCAAGACAGGTCGCTTTCCTGGGCTCCCTCGGACTCCCGGCACGCTTTACAGGCAACCCGTTGGTCGAACACCTCAAACAATATCCGGATAAAAAAACAAAAGCTCCAAAAGATTCAAGAGTCATAGCCCTGCTTGCAGGCAGCAGGCCGTCTGAGCAATCAAGGCACAGGACGCTGCTCGAAGGTTTCAGGGACGCCTGGAGGCGGCTCTACCCAAAAGACAGAGCTATATGGCTCTTCCTTACAGAGGGTGAAGCAAGGAATGCAAACTTGCTTCTGGATACTCAAGACAAAGCGATAGGAGGCAAAGCGCGTTACCGAGCACTTTCAGATGCTGATCTTGCAGTGGTGGCATCGGGCACGGCCTGTCTTGAGACCGCGCTCCTGGGAACCCCGCAGGTTGTATTCTATTCGCTGCCCAGGTTGGAGGTAGCACTCATACGAACGCTTGCACGAGTTAAACGCTTCGCCCTGCCGAACGTGATCCTTGCAGAGGATGCGGTTCCCGAACTACTCAACCCATCTGTAGTGGACCTTGTTGAGGAGGCTGAATCAGCAATCGAAAAACCTGAGAGGAGTCGGGAGATTGCGATAAGGCTCAGGAAGGAACTCACCCCTTGACAATTTCAAAACTTTGCTTAGCATAATTCAGCAAGCAACATCGAGAGAAGCTCTATAAATAAAAAGGAGGTAGAATGAAAGTTTTTTCTATTCTGATCCCAGGTCTTATTCTGATTGCAGTCCCGCCCTTGGCCGCAGCCAACTGGTGGGTAGAAACCACTCAGGAGGATTTCGTAGATGGCTCCTATAACTCCACACTTTACGCTGCCGATACAGGCGTAGCCGGGGACGGCGCTCTGGAGATGATCCACTGGCGGGATATCGATAAGGACGGAAATCTGGATCTGGTGATCTCCAACAACCGCAGCATGGATACCATAGATCCAGGACCGGCATACTACGCTTACCACTACGATACCCGCACATTTGTAGATTCCCTTTTCAGTTACAACGGCTCAGGCAACCTGATCGTAGACTACGACAACGACGGCAACCTCGACGTAGTCCTTTCAGCCTACGACGACGCTTTGGGCGCTACCAACATCAACTCACGTGTTTACTATGGGCCGGGCTTTGACAGTGCTTCTGCAAAAACATTCCTTACCAACCAGGCGATGGCCGTAAGCGCGGCGGATCTGGATAAGGACGGTGATCTTGATCTCGTATTCTCGAACTACGCGGGTGGCAACGCGTCTATCTACTACCAGGGAACCGCCGCTCCACAGAATCTCGCCTGTGCGGCTAACTGCGGCAACGCCATAGCGGATCTGGACAAGGATGGAAATCCGGACATCGTCCTCGCCGGACTGCAGGCAATCATCTACTACGGACCGGACTTTACATCCAATGACGTAATCGCGGGCATCGATTCGCTGACCGACGTGACAGCGGCTGACTTCGACGGCAACGACACATTGGACCTCGTATTCTCCGCCTGGGGAGATTCCGCCTACATTGTCTTCGGTCCTGACTACACCACAGTTCTTGAGCTCTCCACCACAGAATCCCGCGGCGTCTCGGTAGCCGATCTCAACCGAGATGACGAGCTGGACATTGTTTTCTCAAACCTGGCTCCCCCAGGGTCGATCTATTACGGCCCTGACTACGGCATGGTTCCTTCCGAACCTCTTATGACCCACAGCGCGATGGGAAACGTAATAGGCGACTTTGACGGGAATAGAACCCTTGACATCTGCTTCTGCAACTGGCTAGAGGATGACACCTTCGACACCTACTCATACATCTATCTTGGACCAGACCTCTCAGCCTACGACAGCCTCCTCACCCACGGCGCTCACATAAGCACCACGACCGACGCCGGCAACCCCTACGACCGAAGCGAAACCGAAATCTACGTGTCCTCGATCTTCGACGCGGAAGACAGCGTAGAGTGGGACTCCGTTCTCTACACCGCGGTGATACCATTCGGATCAGGCTTCATCCTTGAGGTTCAAACGGGCAACGTCCCTGATCCCGACACCACCTGGAGCGAATGGCTCCAGGTAGCTGACGTAGATACCCTGCCGGACAGCCTGGCATCACGGTATATCCGCTACAGAGCAACCTTCTCCACCGACTTCCTGCAGGCCCCCAGGCTTGAGGAGGTCGCAATCAGCTATCCAAGCGAAGGTGACGTGGCCCCGGAGAACATAATCTCACCCCTGCCGGAAGACGTAACACGTTGCGACACAAGGATTTTAATCGTGCAGGTACGCAACCTGGGCAACGCCGCCGAGACGTTCCCGGTTCACTGCCTGCTCGATAGCCTCGGAACAAATAGATTCGACAGCACCCTGATGGCCGTTGACGTTGCTCCGGGTGACTCGGCTATACTGATCTTCGGCGGGATGTACTGCTGCCCGGGCGAGACCTTGTGGGTCATTACCGAGTTCGCTGGGGATTTGGTGCCTGAAAACGACACCCTTTTTGCCCATCTAGGTCCTGTGGCTATCCAGGAACGAACGGAAACCTATGAACTTGAGTTTGAGGTCTCACCTGCGTCCCAGGGCTTCAGCGTAGACTATACCCTGCCAGCAAACGAACGGATTGCCCTTGCCATCTATGACGCGACTGGCAGAACGGTGAAGGTCCTGGATGAAGGGATGCGAAAGGCCGGAAGACACCGCCTCGCATGGGACGGCCGCGACTCCAAGGGACAACTCGTTTCTGCTGGCATCTACTTCGTGCGACTTGAGAGGCAAACAAAGACCCTTACAAGGAAGATCGTCGTTGTTGATTAAACCGGAGTTAAAGAAGTTTGAGGCGAGGGGAGCTGGCTTCCCTCGCCTCG